>JAHDDF010000504.1 GCA_020629475.1 Saprospiraceae bacterium | reverse complement strand
CCATTCAGAACATATTTCCTACCATTCAGAACATTCCCCTCTTTTTTCTTTACTCCCGTTCGTGATTCATCTAACTTTTGATGGAATTGATACAAAGACCGGTAGGAAACCGGTTTGCCGTAAAAAGACGAATGATGAAAACATTAATTCCTAGTATTATTATAATACTTCTTCTGTGCCCCACCCTGCTTCAAGCACAGAAAACGTATAAGGTAGGAGACACCCATCCTCTTGGCGGTATCGTGTTCCAAGTGTCCCCCGACGGTAAAAGCGGCTTAATCGCCGATGCCAAAAACGCCCCGGAACCCATGGAAAACTGGGATGCCGCAATGGAATATTGCTCCTGCTTGGGAGAAGGATGGTATTTACCTTCCAAGGTGGAAATGAGGACAATGGTTAAGAATTTGAACCGGCAAGAATTGAAATCAAAATACTTCTGGACCTCTACGGAAAAGGGTAATGATCAAGCATATATCGTCCTTCACCAAAGTGGTATATTAGACTGGCCTACGGCAAAATCCGGAAATAAAAACTACGTGCGTCCCGTACGTTCTTTTTCCCCTGCGGATGAACCGGAATCACGGTTGGTTTCCAAACCGAAACGGAGTTCTTCCGGAAATGCGGGTTCCCTAAGGCGGAAAAAATTATCCGCCAATCAAACCTTAGGACATACAAGCTACAAAAGAGGCACGCAATTATACTACGGCGAAGGAGCCGGAGAACCTACCTGCCTATTCACGGATTCCAAGGGACGAACCATTATCGGGGGGAATTTCCACTTCAAGCATGAAGGAAAAGCCATTGATAATCTAGCGGTTTGGGAGAATAATAATTGGACCACCTTCTCAAGTTCCCAAGGCGAACAGAAGCCACTCGGGCAAGTAAAGGCTATAGTAGAGGATTCCAAAAACAATATTTACGTTATTAGCCAACAAGTAGGCACCGATTATAAAGATGACAATACCGTCAGGATGTGGGACGGAAATAAATGGACCACAATCGCCACCGTAAACGGGAGTTTGGTTACCGATCTTGCCATTAGCCCTTCCGACGAATTATACGTTTGCGGAGCCTTTGAGAGTCTTACTGTCCAAGGACATAAAATGTCCATTAGCAATGTGGCAAAATACCAAAACGGTACTTGGAAAAAAGTAGGTTCCGCCGGTAAGATGATGGATATTGCCGTAAATAGCAAAGGTGTACTTCACGGATTAAACCGCAACGGGAACGTCATGAAATATTCCGGCGGAGGGTGGATTACAATGGCAAAAAAAGACATCTACACCTGCTATGATTTAGCTTTCGATAGTCAAGACAATTTATACGTCACCGGTTATTTCGGTCTCAATTTCACGGAGGATCATACAGGTAGATCCATTATCCATGATAAGGATGCCCAAGGGAATTCAACCTATTTTTCAAACGTAGCCAAATACGACGGTAAAACGTGGTCCAACCTTGATGCGGGGCTGAAAGACATATATGATAATATTGCCGTTTACGGTAACGAAGTTTACTTTATCGCCTCCCAAGAAAACGTAAAAAAATGGGACGGTAATTCATTCTCTGAAATTGAATTAAACGCGAGTTACATATACGGTATCAACTTTGATAATAAGGGAAATCTTATTGCAATAGGAAACTTTAATCGTAGCCCTGAAAGCGCTACGGATTCCGATAAGATCGCTATTTGGCTTAGAGATTAAATGTATCGAACGATATAAGCTTCTAATAAAAAATTTCATCACATAAATTCCATGTAATGCAATCAAAAACCATCAACAGATTATTCATTCCTTTCGTGGCATTGGTCATACTGGGTAGTTTCTCTTCTTGTGAAATGATAGAGCAACAAAGTGCCAATCAAGAAGAAATTACAAGATTAAATGGTGTAGTAGATTCACTCGTTACCGTCCAAGAAACCTTAAGGACGGAACTTGATGCCGCAGGCAATAAGGAGGCTGCAATCGTAGCTAAAAACCAGATGCCCTCCCTTGGGGAAATAACCATCTTTGCCGGGAGTTATGCCCCTAGAGGATGGGCGGAGTGTAGAGGTCAATTATTGCCCTTATACTCTTATTCCAAATTGTATGAAGTCCTAGGAACAAAATACGGCGGTGACGGGAAAAACACCTTTGCCCTTCCGGATTACCAAGAAGCCCAAAAAGCAATATCTCCCAATGGTAGTAGCTTGGGTAAATATATCATTTATATCGGTGGTTAAAACGAACCTTTTTTACGAAAAAAATCGTTCATCTTATTTTAAATTGAAAATCATGACTTCTAATATATCCAAGACTTTCGTCTTTATCCTTTTCGCATTTTTTGTATTATTCACCTCTTGTGAAATGATAGAGGGCGGAGCCGGCGGCGAAGAACAAATCGCTGATCTGCAAGCTCAAATCACTGAACTCAACAGTGAAAATGATGAGCTACGTTCTAAAATAGAAAAAGCCAAAAAATTCCCGAATATCCCTAGGCTTACAAGTACCCCAGCAAGGGAATACTTCATCGCGGAAGTAGCCATTACCAAGGAAGCAACACCGCCCACCGGTTGGGCATTTTGCGATGGTAAAATAATGGCTCCTGGTGATGACCCCACCCTATTTTCCCTGATAGGAACAGCTTATGGCGGAGACGGAAGGTCCACGTTTTATTATCCCAATTACAAGGAACTGGAAAAAGACCTTGACGGGGAAAGATTCGTTATTGCCACTTCGGGTGTTTATCCTCCTAGGCAGTAGGAGGGGATCTATTGGTAGGACGACTGCAGTCGTCCTACCAATACCAAGGCACAGAAGCACCAAAAAGGAAAATCCTTTTTGGTGCTTCCGTTTTTTGATTATTTTA
>JAHDDF010000503.1 GCA_020629475.1 Saprospiraceae bacterium | reverse complement strand
TAATTATTTCCGTCTGATTTTCCGGCAATTCAAAACCGGGATATTTACGAAGAAAGCTTCTCCATTTAGCGGCACTATTGGTACTTCTTGCAAAATTCCCTTCAAAGAATCTTCCGGCTAAGGCCAATGGCGTTTTTCTTTTTATGGATGTGGCTTTAAAAGATGCCATAGCCTCATCCGGGCTCACGTACAACTCCGTCAATAACCAATACAAACCGAATAAATCCTTGGGACGCCAGCCCTCATTTTTTCTTTCAAACAAACCATAAAACTTCCACCCGGCAGATGTTTCCGGATGCACCATTTTTACGGGGAATTTTCTATTCGGAAAAATACTTTGATAATCACGGATGCTTGGGACAGGCACTACCGGATCACAATAACTCATATCTATTTGTGCCTCTTCTATTCCTTCCTCATGCTTTACCTTAAAAAACAATCGTAAGCCGGGGTTTTCCATTTCTTCCCATAGCGCCTCGCTTCTCATGGAATCCGGAATGAATATTAATCCGTCTTTTCCATCTATGGTAAGAATTTCCTTCCATGCCTCCTCCATTTCCTGTCTGGGTACTTGGCGTCCTACCATAAAGTCAACATCCTTAGGCATCCATTTCCCGGGAGCATACCATACGCGGGACATCATTCCGCCCCTTAGTACGAATTCTTCCTTGAAACGGGATTTTCCTACGCGCAGACAAATACCTTCCAAAACGTAGAGGTGTCTAACTTCCGCTTGGGTGAAGGGGAATTCCGGGTTTGGTTCTAGTATTTCCTTGATGCTATTTTGGTTTTTACTTGAATTCAACCTTTAATATAAACCATTAAGACATTAAGTTACATTAAGCCCCCCTTAATGCTCTTAATGCCTTAATGCCTTAATGCCTTAATGCCTTAATGCCTTAATGGTTGAATTTTAAACACCTTCGATTATTTACGGTTTCCTATCTTAGACTAGCACTACCCCGCCAAAATCCACCAACCATGAAAAAAATCATATTCCTTTTCCTCAATCTTTTATTCATGTTCCAATTTTCTTCCGGGCAAGACCGCGTAACCGGTGCCCTTCATGCTACCCGTTCCGAGGTTATCGCCAAGAACGGTATGGTTTGTTCCTCGCATCCATTGGCTACCCAAATTGGTTTGGACATATTGAAGGACGGCGGGAATGCCATTGATGCGGCTATCGGTGTAAATGCGGCGCTGGGGTTAATGGAACCTACGGGCTGCGGCATCGGGGGAGATTTGTTTGCCATCGTTTGGGATGCAAAAACCCAAAAGCTTTACGGGTTGAATGCCAGCGGTCGTTCACCCCAAAGTTTGACCTTGGATTATTTCAAGGAAAAAGGGATGGAAAAAATACCTGCCTACGGAGCCTTACCGGTATCCGTTCCGGGTACGGTCGACGGTTGGTATGAACTACATGACAAATTCGGGAAGATGCCGATGAAGGATATTCTTCAACCTACCATCAATTACGCGGAAGAAGGATTCCCGGTAACGGAGTTAATCGCTTATTACATTAAACTTTCCTCCCGCAGATTCAAGCAATTTGATGAATTCGCGAGGGTTTGGATGAAGGATGGAAAAACACCCGCCAAAGGGGAAATCTTCAAGAATCCTGACTTAGCGAACACCTACCGTAAAATAGCGAAAGGAGGAAGGGATGCCTTTTATAAAGGTGATATCGCGGATGCCATAGAGGCATGCATGAAGGAATATAACGGCTTTATTACCAAGAAGGATTTAGCCGATCATGACTCCGAATGGGTTGAACCCGTTTCCACCAATTATAGAGGTTATGACGTTTGGGAATTACCACCGAACGGGCAAGGAATTGCGGCATTGCAAATATTGAATATCCTTGAGATGTATGACATCAAAGGAATGGGAGCGGGAAGCCCGGAATACGTGCATCTTTTCACGGAAGCCAAGAAGCTTGCCTTTGAGGATCGCGCCAAGTTTTATTCTGATCCGGCTTTCAATGATTTACCCATTGAGGAATTGGTTTCCAAGGCTTACGCCAAGGAGCGGAATGAATTGATCAATCCTGATTTTCGCTTGCGCTCCGTGGATGCCGGAAAGTTGGAGGATGGTGATACGGTTTACCTTACCGTTTCCGACAAGGACGGAAATATGGTTTCCTTGATACAATCCAATTATCGCGGAATGGGAACCGGGCTTATGCCAAAGGGTACCGGATTTATGCTTCAGGATAGAGGTGAGTTGTTCTCCTTGAACGAGGGCGATTATAACGTTTACGAACCAGGCAAACGCCCCTTCCACACCATTATTCCCGCTTTCATTACCAAGGACGGAAAACCTTGGGTGTCCTTCGGTTTGATGGGTGGCGCGATGCAACCGCAAGGGCATGCGCAAATCGTGGTGAATTTGGTGGATTTCGGGATGAATTTGCAAGAAGCCGGAGACGCGCCTAGGATTCGTCATTCCGGTTCTTCCCAACCTACGGGTTCAAAAATGACGGATGGCGGAACGCTTCATCTGGAATCCGGCTATTCCTATGAAACCATCCGTGCCTTGATGCGGAAAGGGCACAAAGTCCAATTCGACTTAGGGGGCTACGGTGGTTATCAAGCCATTTTATATGATGCGGAAAAGGGTGTTTACTTCGGTGCCTCGGAATCCCGGAAGGACGGGCAGGCCGCGGGATATTGAATTATTAGATTTTGGCTATACTGAGCAGTTCTGTTGCTTTTTCTCAATTATATTGTTTGTTTTTGTATTGCTAATCAGACGTAAGACAAAAGATGTAAGACGTAAGACAGGAGTAATACTAAACAACGGAGTGACGTCTTACGTCGTAAATCTTACATCTTATATCCACATTTCCAAGCAATTG
>JAHDDF010000043.1:14830-17963 GCA_020629475.1 Saprospiraceae bacterium | reverse complement strand
TTTCATCCCTTGAAACGGGTACTTATTTCCTCCGCTTTCAAGCGGAAGGAAAAGTGTACGTTAAAGTGGTATCGGTACAATAACCCATCGTTTTTATCTGGTAAAAACGCTCAGGCTTTTGCCGTCATAATTGGTGACGAATAGTTTTCCGTCCCTAATCAATAGATCCGTTGGTTTTTTAACGCCTTCTTCGATGATTTGAAGCAGTTTGCCTTCTTTGTTAAAAGAAAGGATACGGCTTCTCTCAAAGTCGGTAATCATCACTTCGTCACCTTCCACATAAATACCTGTAGCGGCGTTCATTTTTTCCTCCGTCCCGAAAATCGCCTTGAAGGAGCCGTCTTTATTGATAACCTGAATACGGTTGTTATAAGCATCGGCGACATAAATGCCGTCCTCGGTAATTTGGACGTCCGTAGGATATTCGAATTCCCCTTCTGCGTGACCTTGTTTTCCGTAAGATTTCCAAGTACTGCCATCAAAATAAAGAATCCTATGGTTGTAGAAATCTGCAATGGCGCGTTCTTTCCCAAAGGCGGCAACCCCTGCGGGGGCATCGAGTTCCATATCCCCTAAATCAAGGACACCCGTGATTTCCTTTCCTGAATGTACAAGGATGGTATCCGTACCGTATTCCGGGATCAGGATATTCCCGTTGTCATCCACGGAAAGGTGCATGGGACGCTCGTAGTCTTCCTCTTTTCGTAGGATTTTTCCTGCTTGATCCGTGAAGATAATGGAGTTGTTGTCACCATCGGCAATGACAAATCCCTCGGAAAGGGAAGCGATTCCGATAGGTGCCGCGCCTTCCAAGTCAATGGTGGATTCCATTTTCCACTGGGGAACCGAAGGGCCGCAAGCGGAGAAAAATACCAAGGCGGTAAATACTAAAAAAATATTATGTTTCATCGTTTTCGTTTTGTGAACGCGAGCGACCTAAGCCGCTCGCGTTTGCTTTTGATATTATCTATACTTGCAACAAGGAGGAAGGCTCTTGTAAGTATCATCGTCCGCTTTCACGTTTTCGGTATCGTGACCTACTTTAGCGATTGCGGCCTCAATATCCCTTACGGTCATCTTCGAAGCATCGTAATCCACGGTCAGGCCTTGGGAATCGCTGTCCCATTCCGCTGAGGTGATAGCACCCGTAGCAAGCGCGGTTCTTTCAATGCGTGACTTACACATCCCGCAATTCCCGGATACGTTAATGGTAACGGTCTTCAGGTTTTCCTCTGAAATGACCACTGCCTCCTTTTCCTTGGAAGTGTCCACCGTACCGTCGGTTCTGGTAATTTTGGTACGAACGGGCGTATATCCCGCTTCTTCTACCTTGCCCTCAACTTGGGCAACGGTAAGTGGCGTGGATGCCGGATAGGTGAACGTGAATTTACCGGTCTCCATGTCAATTTTGACGTTCTTGATGCCTTTGAAGTCCTTGAATTTTTTCTCTAATCCATAGGCACAGAAAGGACAGCCCAAACCGTCAACTTTAATTTCGTAGTTATCCCTGTCCTTACTTCCTTTTTGAGCGGAAGCATCATTTACGAAAACAAAGGATAAGAATGCTAAAACAAAAAATGCGTATTTCATGATGTTTGAATTGTATCATTAAAAAATATATCGTGTCCCTAATAAGATGCCGTAACGGTATCTCATACCGTCACCCACCTTTTGCGCCAAGGGGACACGTACCGATGCCTCAACGGTTAATCGGTTCTTGGCGTATTGAATGCCTTGAGCGTATTGCAGACGATAATTTCCCGTTTCTGGTTCCCAATTGCTCGCGTATTCGAAATACAAGTTTAATTGATTCACGGGATATACGGGCTTAAGTAGCGGGAGCCCGAATCCTAACTTTACCCTCAAGGCATCGTTGTTGTATTCGGGAACCCATTGGTAACCAACCTCGCTGGAAATACCGTACTTAATGTACTCGTAGCCGGCGACGATACCGTAGTATCCTGAATAAGCGCCATGACGCTCTCCTGCAAAAATCCTGTCAGGACCTGTAGGAAGGTTTTGAATGGTTTTGGCGACCATCCTGAACGTTTTTCCCATTTGATCCTTTCTCAGGAATTGATATTTTCCAAGAAGGCGTAAGTCACCGAAATGCCCACCTGCCTCATTACCTTGGGCATCCTCAAAAGAATAATGGGTAAAAGGAGCATGTACACCTACTAAAATATTCGGTTTAACGATGTAGTGCACCATAATGGGCGCGTAGGTATAAGTTCCTTGTTCCGCTACGTTTATCTCCGTGAGGGTTTTTACCACCCAGCTTCCTTCACCGAGCATAATCGGTTTGTCCGCCGTGATAGGAGGCCCTTGGGCAAAAGCACCCTGTCCGATAAGCAAACAGCAAAGTGCCGTTGCGATTCCAATAATGTTTTTCATGATATTGTTATGATTCGTAATAGGGCAATAAAATATTGCCGGGCTTCTCATTGATTGAAGCCGGAAGAATTACGGAGCTCGGTAAACGGTTCCGTTTACGAATCATGATCTAACAAAGGAAAGTGCAAAAAAGTACCTGGACATCCCGTATGATGGGAGGTGGTCTGTAAGTCGGAAAATAAGATACTTTCTTATGGATTCCTGAAAATAAGTAAGTAGGAATCCTAGGAACGGCGGTTTCCCATTGGATATCTTGGAAGTTCCCCGTAAAGGCAGGAATTAAATCCGAATCCGCTTGAAGCCATTCCGTTTGGTTGTCGCAGCATTTCCCGTCTTTTGACGGTTTACAAGTGGTTTTTTCCTGCTTTGCTTTCTTAGCGCAGCAAGATTTTGCCACCTCATGACAATCATGTGGTTCTCCGATAAGACTTACCGACTTTAAAATTCCACCACAGTAGTGGAAGCTCATGGCAAAGCCAGTGGTGGATGTTGCCACCAAAAACGCCAAGCTTAGCGCAAGAAGTCGATATGTACGGATATGGTTTAGCATATTACTTACACGAAAATACAAATTTGATGCGGGAAAGGTTGCTAATAAGAGGTTAAAAGGAATTTAAAAACCAATAGTACCTGAGTGCTTTCCCTCTTCTTTGCATCAAGACAAAGAACATAAAAAACCTATACGATTCCTCACTTGCTCCTGTAAAATTGCGCCCTTCAAGGATAGGAAAGAACACCC
>JAHDDF010000043.1:0-14730 GCA_020629475.1 Saprospiraceae bacterium | reverse complement strand
TACTCGGTCATGCCGTAGTGTACCAGAAGAGCGCCGGAGTGCGCGTCAACGTTTGGCCAAGGGTTCTTTACTTTTCCAAGGCTCTCCAAAATCGGAGGGACTACCTCGAATACCTTCCAAACCACCTCAACGATATCGGAATTGTTGATATACTCTTCCGCGAAACGCTTTTGAGCGGTGAAACGTGGATCCGGCTGACGAAGAACCGCGTGTCCGTAACCCGGGATTACCTTACCTGCCGCAAGGGTAGTACGTACGTAATCCGCGATTTGCTCCTTGGTAGGTTTGCGTGTTCCAAGCACGTCAATCATGCTGAAAATCCACTTAATTACCTCTTGGTTGGCAAGACCGTGAAGCGGTCCCGCAAGGGCATCCATACCTGCTGAAAGGGAAAGGTAGCTGTCGCTCAAAGCGGAACCTACGAGGTGAGTGGTGTGCGCGGAAGCGTTACCGCCTTCGTGGTCGGCGTGGATGGTTAGGTACAAGCGCATCAATGACTTGAAGCCCGGCTTCTTAACGCCCAACATATGCGCGAAGTTACCCGCCCAATCCAAGGAGATATCCGGATTGATGAAATCTCCGTTGTGGTAGGTCCTTCTATAAATATAAGCCGCGATACGAGGCAATTTCGCGATAAGGTTCATCGCGTCCTCATAAGTAGCGTCCCAGTATTCGGTCTTGTTCATTCCTTCCGCGTAACGACGCGCGAAAACGCTTTCCGTTTGCATGGAGGAAATAGCAATGGTGAATTGCGTCATCGGGTGGGTGGTAACGGGTAGGGCGTCCAGTACCTTGAAAGTATGTAAAGGAACTTTACTACGGCGTTTCCACTGCTCGGATAACCATCTCACGTCTTCTTCCGTAGGGATTTCATCAACAAGCATCAACCAAAATAAACCTTCCGGTAAAGGTTCTTGCCCACCGGGTGCTTTAGGTAATAGCTTCCTAAGTTCAGGGATGGAATAACCACGGAAACGAATACCTTCGATAGGGTCCAGTTGGGAGGTTTCATAAAGCATACTCTTTACCCCTCTCATGCCGCCCATCATTTGGCTGAGTTTTACTTCGCCAACGATGTGATCGCCGTGTTTCTTTTTAATCTCTCTGATTTCTTGGAAAACGGCTTTTGCCTTTTCTTGGAATTTAAGCTTTAAAGGATCCATTGATGTGTTATACCGGATTGATGATTTGAAATATTTGGCAGTTTTTGCCCAGGTTTACGGAAGCAAATTCCATGCTTCCCCTATTAGGGTGCAAATTTAGTAAATTGTTAGGCTAAATTCTACCTTTGGTGTAGCAAGGAGTATTAAGTGATTAACGTCTTTTGCCCCTATCTGGTTTAAGACCTTGATCGGTTCGCGTTTTCATACCTTTTTTAAAGTTGAATCCGGATTTTTCCTTGTCGAAAAAAGTGATTTATGATGAAGGCACTTGTCTTGGATGAATTAAATAAGCCACCCGTATGTTCCGAGGCTCCTTTGCCGGAAGCCGTGGAGGGAAAAGTTAATGTCCGGATCAAGGCGGCAGCGATGAACCATCGTGACGTTTGGATCAGTAAAGGTATGTATCCCGGTATACGTCAAGGTGTTATCCTTGGTTCCGATGGTGCGGGGGTACTTGACGGCAAGGATGTAATTATTAATCCCTCCTTGGATTGGGGCGATGATCCTAGGGTCCAGCAAAAGAGCTACCATATCTTGGGCTTACCTACAAACGGGACCTTTGCGGAATACGTATCCGTGGACAGGAACAAGGTTTTTGCAAAACCGGCGCACTTGAACTTTATTGAGGCGGCAGCATTACCGCTTGCCGGTTTAACCGCTTACCGTGCGCTCTTTTCCCGTTGCGGTTTGAAATCAGGAGAAAAAGTATTGATTTCAGGTGTTGGAGGGGGTGTTGCCTTAATGGCTTGCCTTTTCGCTGTAGCGGCAGGTGCTGAAGTTTGGGTTACTTCGGGTTCCGCTTGGAAAATCAAGAAGGCCCAAGACTTGGGTGCAAAAGGTGGCGTAAGCTATAAGGATGAGGCTTGGGATAAGACGCTCTTGAAGGAAACCGGTGGTTTTGACGTAATCATCGACAGTGCGGCGGGTGATGGTTTCGCTACCTTGGTTAAGGTAGCGGCTCCTGCGGGAAGGATATGTTTTTATGGAGGGACAAGGGGTAAAATCAATGGTTTAAATCCTCAACTTATGTTTTGGAAGCAAATTTCCGTCTTTGGTTCCACCATGGGAAATGATGCTGAATTCGAATCCATGTTGGATTTTGTAAGTGAACATAAAATAGTTCCGGTAGTGGATAGCGTTTATAGTCCTGAAGCGGTGAACGAGGCGTTCGAAAGAATGTCCAAGGGGCTTCAGTTCGGAAAAATCGTATTTACCTTTTAAGGAGAAAAAATGACTTTAGGAAAGACTTTTTACGGTTTAGGAATCGTATCGATTATCATTTTAAGTGCATGCGGAGGAACGCCTGAGTATTCCCCTAAACCAAGATGTTTTCCTAGGGTTGAGTTTCCTGAGAAATCCTATATGGATTTTTCCGCGCCTTATTGTGATCTCACCTTTGAGTTCCCGGAATACGGTAGGATAGAAAAGGATGAGAAGTTTTTTGAGGAGGATGCCCCGGGCGATTGCTGGTTTGATGTGGTGCTACCCGAGTTTAACGGTAAAATCCATTGCAGTTACGCCCCGATAGATAATTCAACAGAGAATTATTCCTATGAAAAATATGTTTCCGATGCTTTTAAGTTAGCGGAACAGCATTCCTCTCGTGCGGATTATATTGATACTTACCCTTACAATAAATCCTCCGATATGCAGGGGATGATTTTTAATATCGAAGGGGCGGCGGCATCACCTTTTCAGTTTTACATGACGGATTCCGTAAATCATTTCTTACGCGGATCCGTATATTTTAATACACAAGCCCAACCGGATTCCCTGATGCCGGTAATTGAGTTCGTAAAGGCGGATGCGGTGCATATGATGAATACCCTCTCTTGGGAATAGGCACAAAAAAATCCTTCCCTGGCGGAAAGGATATTTTGTAGCATTTGTGAATGGAGGAGACCCTTATAAGTATAAATGTGTGTTTAAGAGTCGGAGTTTTATTGTGCGTTCCTGTCACAAATATAAGTTTTTAAGTTCTTTGTGTCAATGCCGCAATGGTAGTTTTTTTTGATTTTTTTTTACCGAAAGCTCTCCTGTGACAATAAAAATGCTTGGTTGTGAAACTAATGTCAATTAGTAATTTTCTGATTTTTAGCTTGTTAGGTGTTTAAATTGAGTTTTGCAGGCGATTTTATTGCGGGGGTGTTTTTCTAAAAAGACTAGAAAATAAATTCTTGTTTAATAATGTCACAAAAAACAGGTGTTTTTTGTGTAGTGGCTGAGTAGGAACGTACTTTTTTTACTTGTAGTTGGGTGTCCGTGATTGGATGGTTAAGTTGTTGTTTGTTAGGTGTTTGTGTTGTGTTTTTTGAGTTTGCGTTGGTGAAAGTGAAGTCACGTTTTTGTGTTATCCAATTGAGATATGTAGGAGCGCAGGAGGGATGTTGAAAGGGGCGAATTGAATTTTTACGTTGCCAAAAATGTCTTCGTAAAAGCGCTTAACTAAAGTAGAATAGTGAAGTTGGATAAATTTCCCGCCTGAACGGATGTATTTTTTTACTTCTCCAATAATGGAACGGGAATCTTTTTCGGGTAACATCACAAAAGGAACCGCCGATATTACATCGTGCGCTTGTTCAAAGCCGTGCTTTTTCAAATGTTGTCCTAGGTTCTCCGCCGTGTCTTGGATGATGATCAGTCGTGAATCATCGATCTCCCTGAGTTTTTCGCAAAAATCGTCAAGGATTTCGAAGACCATAAGCTTGGTATCCGGGCCCATTTGGGCTAGGATGTGCTTGGTGATGACACCGTCGCCTGCACCCAGTTCCACGATAACGTCCGCATTCTCGAAGTCCAAGTGACTTGTCATTTTTTTACAAACGTACTTGGAACTAGGGGCGATGGACGCCGTGGTTCTCATGTTCTTCAAACTATTCAAAAAAAAGCCCATCCACGATTTTTTTCGTAATCACAATACTAGGTCGTAGCGGATTAGAATGCAAACATAGCAAAAAGATTTTGCGTAACTTTGCGGCTCTCCTTCACTTAACGTAGAAATCATCCCTCATAACATGTCCAGACAGGTATTAGAGCCGGAACAAAAAGCGCTTGAAATCAATTTGGATTCCTCCATTTATGGTGCTTTTGCCGAAATCGGTGCGGGGCAGGAAGTTGCCCGTTATTTCTTTAAGGTAGGTGCCGCCGCGGGTACCATCGCAAAAACCATGTCTGCATACGACAAGGTAGTATCCGATGATATCTACGGTCCCGAGGTGTCCGGCCGCTATGTTTGTGAATCCCGCTTGTATAAGATGTTGGATCATGAGTACGACCTGATGATCCGCCGCTTAAGGGAAGAACGTCCTGAAGCGAAACTCTTCGCCTTTGCCGATACCGTTTCCGCCATAAATTATACCCGGACCATCAAGGGCTCGGGTTGGGTAGGTATCCGTTTCCAATTGGAACCGGACGCGGAACCATCAGAGGTGGTCTTGCACGTGAAAATGCAGGATAAGAACAATACCCTCCAACAGCAGGCGGTAGGTATTTTAGGGGTGAACTTGGTCTATGCTTGTTATCGCTACCATAATGATCCGGAAATGTTTATCCAATCCTTGATGGATCAATTGGAGGAACGGGTGCGTATAGATATGATTCGTATGGACGGCCCGGATTTTAAAGGGATTGACCACCGTTTATTGAGCTTGTATTTGGTCAAAAACAAGATGTGCGATGTTTCCTTGTTTAACTCGGATAAACGGAATGTCCACGCGTCGGAATTCTTGTACAAGAAACAAGTGATGATTGTTAGGGGTAGTTTCCGCCCCATCACCCACGTGAATTTGGATATGTTGGAGCGTAGCTTCGAGCAATTCAAGGGAGAGGAGCATATCAACCTGAAGTCCGCTAGGCTTTTAACGGAAATTACCATTGATAACCTGAAGGCGGATGGTGAAATTGACGAGCAGGATTACTTGGACAGGACGGAACTACTATGCCAATTGGGGATGACCGTCGCCATCACCAATTGCAAGGAAAGACACAAGTTTATCAATTATCTCGCGGATTATCGCGTCCCTAATTTTGGATTGGTCATCGGGGCGGGTGAGATGCTTGAACTGATCAATGAAAAATACTACTCCGGCGCCAAGGAAGGTTTGTTGCTTTCGGTAGGGGAGTTGTTTACGCCCGGTGTTAAACTTTACGTATATCCCGCATTACAGGAAGGGAGTTCGGAGTTAATGACTTCCGGCAACTTACCCATACCCGACGGGATTAAATTTCTCTATAAGCACTTAATGGAGAGGGGCCAAATAGAGGACATCAAAGAAGTGGATACGGATATCCTTCATATTTATTCCAAGGAGGTACTCCAAATGATTCAGGCGGATCAACCGGGTTGGGAAAAATTGGTTCCCGCCAAGATCGCCAAACTCATAAAGGAGGAATGCTTGTTTAATTTCCCTTGTCAAAGGATGGAATTTGAGTATTAAACCCTATCATTGCGCCGTTTTTGGCATTACAATAGAACTACTCATATGAGCTTTTCAAAATTAGTCGTGATCACCGGAATCGGTGGCGTACATAAAATGTTGGGCAATCGCCCTAATGGTCTTATAGTAGAGGATTTGAATTCAGGGAAGAGGAAATTCGTTTCCGCGCGTAGCCACCAATTTACGCCCTTGGAATCCATCTCTATTTATACCGATGATGATGATACGGTAAACATCAAGGATGTTTTCCGCTCCATGCAGGAAAAGGCGGAGGATGTTCCCGTTCCTTCCCCTAAATGTTCCGCAAACGAGGCAATGGATTACCTGGGTGGAATCCTTCCTAATTACGATAGGGATCAAGTATACCCCAGTGACGTGAAAAAACTCATTAAGTGGTATACTTTCCTTGTACAAAAGGATATGCTTGATCTTTCGGAGGAGGAGGAAACCACTACGGAAGAGGAAAACGGCGAATCATGAGAAAGTTTCTCTTGTGCCTATTGATTTTCGGGGCAGGCTTCCTTACGGGAATCCAAGCACAGGATAATTATTATAACGCCGTAGGTATTAGGGCGGGAAATCCCGCAGGTGTAAGTTACAAGCATTTCATCGGGCGTTATGCCGCCTTGGAAGGGATCGCGGGCGTAAATTATTCCTACAAGAATCCCAAAAGGATTGGGGCATCCGTTACGGCACTGTACGAGTACCATTTTTTTATTCAATATTATTTCAATTTTTACTTGGGTGCGGGTTTAACCGGTGGTGGCGGTAAGGGTTACGGTATTTTTAATATCGATGCTTTAGCAGCCTTGGAATACACCTTTCCGAACTTTCCGCTGACCGTTTCCGTCGATTATAAACCTTACTATAGCGTAGCGGATCGAACAATCGGGAAAAAAGGTTTCGGTTTTAATGAATTCGGTTTAACCGTACGCTACGTAATCCAATAATTCTTCCGATTTTAGGGGGGGATCATTGTACTAATTTATTTATGAGGGAACACCAAATAAGGAGACGTTTTGCGGGCATCGTTATGATGTTGCTCTTGTTTACCCTTTCCTCTTTTTCCCAGTCGGGCATTGGTGCCAATCCTTTTGATTTAGTCCATCGACTCAATGAGACGGAACGAATTGCCGCGGTAGCCCCGAGTGGAAACCCTTTTGATATCGTTCCTGCCGCACAAATCGTATCCGTTGAACGCCAGCGCGAGGAAGAGGAGGCGGATAGGAAGTTTTTTGTGGAATTATCCCAAAAAGATGCCGTTAACCCGGTTCCCGTTTGGTATAGGCTAAGCGTTTTTCTCCCTGTTTTGTTATTACTGGTAATGATATTGGCTTTATTCAGGGAAAGGGTCAAGGAGATTCCGAGGAGCATCGTTAACATGAATGTGGCAAGCCTCGTTTATCGGGAATCAAAAGGAAAAGCTAATCCTCATGTTGTCCCCGGATTTATTTTTACGATTTTTTCCTTTTCCCTGTTTTTGGTAGGAATGTTCCTGGATGAGTACATCGGTCGATCAAACTTCTTTTTGGCGTTCTTGGTATTCTTCATCATTGTTTTCGGGTATTTATTCCTAAAATATATCCTTACCGCAATGGTAGGCTTCCTTTTTCCTGCCAAGAAGGAAATGGATTTTTATCGTTTCAATATCGGAACATTCAATTACGTACTCGCATTGGTGGCATTCTTGTTTTCCGCCTTATTTTTCTTCGGGCCTGAAAACGTCAGACCGATATTGAAGTACGCTTTTGCGGGCTTAGCCGGAATTTGGGTATTAGTGCGGATTCTGAGGGGCTTAGCTATAGGCGGTAAATTTTTGGGTGCTAATATTTTTGGATTTTTTATCTACCTTTGCACTGTCGAAATCGCCCCTGTGGTAATTGTTTTGAAATTGGCGGGTTTGATACTCGCAACCTAACGAAAATTCGCGCCTGAATGCCAGCACAAAATAGCGCTGAAAAGTACAAGAAGGTACGTTCTATCCTTATCTCCCAGCCTAAGCCAGCCAGGTCTCCTTACTATGATTTGGAGGAAAAGTGGGGCTTGCAAATTGACTTTCGTCAATTTATCCAAGTAGAGGCTGTTACCGTAAAGGAGTTCAGGAAGAACCGTATCCGTCCGGATGAATTTACGGCAATCATTTTTACGTCCAAGAATTCCATTGACCATTTCTTCCGCGTTTGCGAGGAAATGCGCATCAAAATGTCCGGTGAAACCCGTTACTTCTGTATGACGGAGGCCGTAGCCAACTACTTGCAGAAGTTTATTGTTTATAGGAAACGAAAGGTATCCGTAGGTAAAAGAACCATCATGGATCTTAAACCCGCCCTTACCAAGCACAAGAAAGAGAAGTTCCTTCTTCCTTGTTCTAATTTGGGCGCGAAGGAGGTTTCTAATTTCCTTACGGAAAATGAATTCGACTGGACCGAGGCAATGATGTACCGCACCGTGGCATCCGACCTATCGGATCTGGCCGATGTGTTCTATGACATACTCGTTTTCTTCAGCCCCTTGGGCATTGAGTCATTGTACGAGAACTTCCCGGATTTCAAGCAGAATGAAACCCGCCTTGCCATTTGGGGGAATACCACCAAAAAGGCAGTGGAGGAAAAAGGGCTTACCGCTAATATTTTCGCGCCTAGCCCCGAGTTCAAGTCCATGACTATGGCAATCGAGGCTTACCTCGAAAAATCCAACAAGGAATAAATTGTCCTTAGGGACAAAAAGGAATTTTTTTTCCGGATATCAATCGAAACGAAAAAACGGGGCTTCTCTTAGGGGAAGCCCTTTTTAATAAAAAATAAGGCTCTGATATGCAATCGTGTTGCTGTCTCAGTTTGATGCATTTGACTAAAAATCAAGATATTAGATGTTAGACACTAGACGTTAGACTCCGTTTTGTTACTTTAGTAAACGACTGTCTAATGTCTAACATCTAGCGTCTA
This sequence comes from Saprospiraceae bacterium, assembly GCA_020629475.1. Classification (GTDB taxonomy): domain Bacteria; phylum Bacteroidota; class Bacteroidia; order Chitinophagales; family Saprospiraceae; genus JAHDCE01. The sequence goes on along the minus strand of JAHDDF010000043.1, from coordinate 6,186 downwards.
ACGTCTGAATAACAGTATTTTAGAGGAGTGACTAGTTGTAAATCCAGCAACAGATTTACCTAAATGAGCCTAAAATAACCAATCCGATATGAAATACGACGTAACGGTAATCGGTTCCGGCCCCGGTGGCTACGTAGCGGCAATCCGTGCTGCCCAATTGGGGTTCAAAACGGCAATCATTGAACGTTATAACACGCTTGGGGGAACATGCTTGAATGTGGGCTGTATCCCTTCAAAGGCGCTCTTGGATTCCTCCGAGCATTTCCATAATGCGCATACCACTTTCAAGGAGCACGGTATCATTATCAACGAGCCTAAGGTGGACCTGCCGCAAATGATCGCTAGAAAAGACGATGTGGTTTCCAAAACCTGTGAAGGTGTTTCCTTCTTGATGAAGAAAAACAAAATCGACGTTTACCACGGACATGGTTCTTTCGTTTCCAAAAACAAGATTTCCATTGCCAAGGAGGATGGCTCCAAGGAGGAAATCGAAACGGAACGCACCATTATCGCTACCGGATCAAAGCCTATTGCGCCTGCTTCTTTCAACTATGATAAGAAGCGCGTAATTACTTCTACCGAAGCTTTAAACATCAAGAAACTTCCCAAGCGGATGATCATCATCGGCGGTGGTGTTATCGGTTTGGAGTTGGGTTCCGTTTTTAATCGCCTAGGAACGGAGGTTGAGGTCATCGAATACGCTGACCGCATCATTGCGGGTATGGATAAGGATTGCTCCAAGGAACTAATGCGTGCCTTGAAAAAAGAAGGCATGAAATTCCACCTCAAGCACATGGTAACCGAGGTGAAGGGTACTTCCCGCAGCGTTACCGTTAAATACAAGAAACGCGATACCGAAGATGAGATCGAAACCAAGGCGGATTACTGCTTGATTGCCATCGGGCGTCATGCCTACACGGATAATTTAGGCTTGGAAAATGTAGGTATCGAAAAAGATGAACGCGGGCGCATTGTCGTTGATGAGCATCTTCAAACCAACGTTCCGGGCATCTTCGCCATCGGTGATGTTATCAAGGGGGCAATGCTTGCCCACAAGGCGGAAGAGGAAGGCGTTTTCGTTGCGGAATATATGGCCGGACAAAAGCCGCATATCCATTACCACTTGATTCCGGGTGTGGTTTATACCTGGCCGGAAGTTGCGGCGGTAGGTTATACCGAGGAGGAAATCAAGGAGAAAGGTATTCCTTATAAGGTAGGGAAATTCCCTTTCAAGGCATTGGGAAGGGCACGCGCCAGTATGGATACGGCAGGAATGGTGAAAATCATAGCCCACAAGGAAACCGATGAGGTTTTGGGTGTCCATATGGTTGGTCCAAGAACAGCGGATATGATCGCGGAGGCGGTTGCCGTAATGGAGTTCCGGGGATCAGCGGAGGACATCGCCCGCATGAGCCACGCTCACCCAACATTCGCGGAAGCCACCAAGGAAGCGGCACTAGCCGCCACGGGAAATAGACCCATACATATATAAAAAAGAGGCAGGGGACTTAACTTTCCTTTATTCCTTAATAACTCAAAAGAAAAAGGGCAATGCATCAACTGACGCATTGCCCTTTCTCTTTTAATGTTTAAAAAACCTACACCGCAAAACTCTCCCCGCAACCGCAAGTACGCGTAGCGTTGGGGTTGGAGAAGTGGAACCCTTTCCCGTTCAAACCACCGGAAAATTCCAAGGTAGTATTGCACAAGTAAAGGAAACTCTTCAGGTCGGTAACAACGGTAACGTCATTATCCTCGAAAACCTGATCGTTGGGTTGGCTTTCATTATCGAAATCCATCTGGTAGGATAAACCCGAACAGCCACCGCTGGTTACGGTAACACGCACGAAGTAATCCTCTCCTAGACTTTCACTCCCCTTGATTTCAGCGATTTTATTCTTCGCCGTATCGGAAACGAATAACATGGTAGTAAATTTTATTACTCAACGACCTCGAAGTCGACGCCGTTCTTTTCTTGGTAATCCTTGATAGCCGATTTGATGGCATCCTCCGCCAAAACGGAACAGTGGATTTTTACGGGTGGCAAAGCCAACTCCTCCACGATGTCCATATTGTCGATGGCAAGTGCCTCATCAACACTCTTACCCTTTAACCACTCGGTTGCCAAGGAAGAGGAAGCAATAGCGGAACCGCAACCGAAGGTCTTGAACTTAGCGTCTTGGATAACGCCATCTTCACTTACCTCGATTTGAAGACGCATAACGTCACCGCACTCAGGTGCTCCAACCAATCCGGTACCTACGTTTTTCTTGCTCTTGTCAAGTGTTCCTACGTTACGAGGATTCTTGAAATGATCCAATACTTTATCTGAATATGCCATGATGGTTTCTTTTTAAGATAGTAGATATATAGTGAAAGATACAAGGATGTTAAAACGAATTCAACAATTAGAGATGAAGTAACATTAAGTCTTACATCTTTTGTCTTGCATCTTAAATCTTTTTAATGCTCGCTCCACTCAATGGATTCAAGGTCGATACCTTCCTTGTACATCTCCCAAATAGGGCTCAATTCACGCATGTGGTTTACACCGTTCGCGATTTCATCGATGGTTTGCTCCACGTCCTCATCGGTGGTAAATCTTCCTAGGCTAAAGCGAAGGGAAGAGTGCGCCAAATCATCACCTAGACCCAAAGCCTTCAAAACGTAGCTAGGCTCCAAGGATGCGGAAGTACAAGCGGAACCGGAGGATAAAGCGATGTTTTGGTTGAAGGTCATCATTAAACCTTCTCCCTCTACGTGCTTGAATGACATGTTGGTAACATGAGGCATTCTGTGCTCCTCGTTCCCGTTGATAACAACCTCCTCCAAACGCTCCATCAAAGCGGTTTGAAGTTTATCGCGTAAAGCGGATAGACGCTTGGCATCAGCATCCATTTCCTTTATTGCCAATTCAGCGGCTTTACCGAATCCAACAATGCCGGGTACGTTCAAAGTTCCCGAACGCATTCCGCGCTCGTGTCCGCCACCGTCCATTTGAGCGGTAACTTTTACACGTGGCTTCTTACGGTTCACGAATAATGCACCAACACCTTTAGGTCCGTACATCTTGTGACCGGTGAATGCCGCCAAGTGAATTCCTAGTTCTTTTACGTCTACCGGGATCTTACCTGCCGCTTGAGTGATATCGGACATGAAGAGAACACCTTTCTCCTCACAAAGCGCACCGATTTCCTTCATCGGTTGGATAACACCGGTTTCATTATTGGCAAACATGATGGAAACAAGAATGGTCTTGTCCGTAATAGCTGCTTTCAATGCCTCCAAGTCAACCAATCCGTCACGCTTAACGTCAAGGTAGGTAACCTCGCCGCCCATTTTCTCAACCTTTTTACAAGCATCAAGAACTGCCTTGTGCTCGGTTTTTAAGGTGATAATATGGTTACCTTTCCTGGCATACATTTCAAATACACCCTTGATGGCAAGGTTGTCGGATTCCGTAGCACCGGAGGTGAAAATAATTTCCTTCGGATCGGCACCGATAAGTTTCGCTACTTGCTCACGGGCGTAATCAACACCTTCTTCCGCTTCCCAACCAAAAGGGTGGTTACGGCTCGCCGCATTACCGAACATATTGGTAAAGTAAGGAAGCATCGCCTCCACTACGCGAGGATCGGTAGGGGTAGTGGCATTGTTATCCAAGTATATTCTCCTATTTGCCATAATGACTTGCAGGTATTTTTATTTAGATTTAATCTAATTCGATTTCGGACTGCAAATATAACGCTTAATCGTTGATTTTGTTCCCGCTATCCGGGATTTCAAGCCATGAAATTCATTTCTTTCCCTCCAAGACTGGAGAATCCTTAAATTTGGGCTCGAAAATGACCTTCGGGTATTGCTTTTTCCATCAATAAAACCAAAACCATGTCTTTTGATTTTCCCAAAGTAAGCCGCGAACAGTGGGAGGCAAAAATCATCAAGGACCTTAAGGGGAAACCTTATGATAATCTACGTTGGAAATGGAGCGAGGATTTGGTTTTTGAGCCTTTTTACGTGGAAGAAGATATCGATAAACCGAAGGGTAATCCTTTGATTATCGGAAGACCCGGTAATGATTGGGATATTGCCGAGGACTTTTTCCTAGGAGCGGATGCTTCCTTGGAGGATATCGTTGCGATGAATAAAATGATCCTTGAATCCTTGTCCGGTGGTGCGGAAGCTTTACGACTATACATCGGGAAATTCTTGAGCGAGGAGGAATGGTCAGCCCTATCGAAAGACGTTAATTTCGAATACATCTCCACTCATTTTATCCTCAGTGGTGCGGGTGTTTATTTTATTGAAAAAATCAGGGAAATCTTTCCTGAGGAGTCAGGGTTAAGAGGGACTGTTTCGGCGCTTGGATTCCAAACCGCAACTTGCCTTCAATCCATAGGGGTAGATGCAGGAAAATTTTACGGTTCGAACGATGTTATCCCCGAGGAATTGGCAAATGCCCTTCATGAAGCGGTTAGCCGTGTTTGTGAGTTGGATGATTCCTTGAGGGAAATGGCGCTGGACTCGGTTTATTTTACCCTGAAAATCGGGAAATCCTACTTTCCTTCCATTGCCAAAATAAGAGCATTGAAACTACTTTGGCTAAGGGTGAGGGAAGGTTTTGGCGTTTCCGCGAAATTGCCCCAAGTCCACGTTGAATTCTCGGAAGATGCCTACGGCGAGGATGCGAATACCAATTTGATTAAAGCGGCAACCATTACCATGTCCGCGGTGATAGGCGGCGCGGATTTGATTTCCGTTGCTCCTTGTTATGCGGGCGCAAAACCCGTTGATGCTTTTTCCCGTAGAATGGGAAGGAATGTTCAACATCTCTTGAAAATGGAAAGTTTCTTGGATAAGGTGGGTGATCCCGCTTCCGGGGCTTATTTCGTGGAGAAGTTGACCTCCGTTTTGGTGGAAAAGACTTGGGATGCCTTCTTGGAACTGGAAAAACAAGCGTGAATAAAAATCGCCACATAGCGGATCGTATCAAGGCGGCAAAAGCAAGGCGCCGACTGAAAGCCGAGGATTACGTCAAAGGAATCCTTGCCGGTGATCGCGTGATGCTTGGACGTGCCATTACCTTGATTGAAAGTACCCGTTCCGAGGATCGCGTAAAGGCGAACGAGGTAGTGGAGAAATGCTTACCCAAGGCAGGAAATTCCTTCCGTTTGGGTATCACGGGCGTTCCCGGTGTCGGAAAAAGTACTTTTATTGAATCTTTAGGATTAAAACTCATAGACCAAGGGCACAAGGTTGCCGTCCTTGCCGTTGACCCTACTTCCGGGGTTACCGGTGGAAGTATTCTAGGGGATAAAACCCGAATGGAAAAGTTGTCCACCAGGGACGAGGCTTTTATCCGTCCTAGCCCTGCAGGGGATTCCCTAGGAGGTGTGGCAAGACATACCCGTGAGGTAATTACCTTGTGTGAGGCGGCAGGTTATGATAGGATTCTGGTGGAAACCGTAGGTGTAGGACAATCCGAAACCGCGGTACATTCCATGACCGATTTTTTCTTGCTCCTTCTCCTTCCCGGTGGTGGCGATGAACTTCAAGGGATAAAGAGGGGAATCGTGGAAATGGCGGATATGATTGCCATCAATAAATCCGATTTGCACCTGGATGCCGCAAAACAAGCAAAACGTTCCTATCGCAATGCCGTTCATCTTTTTCCGCCCAAACGTAGTGGCTGGACGGTACCGACCGTACTTTGTTCAGGGATAAAAGGGGAAGGTTTGGATACGATTCTAAAACATACCGCCGAGTACGTTTCAACAACCGAGGAAAGCGGCTATTTCCGCACCCATAGACAAGGACAAGCGTTGCATTGGTTCGAGGAAACCATTGAAATGGGGCTTTCCCGATTGTTTCGCGAACACCCAAAGGTGAGCCAACTTTTGGAAGACTTGAAAAAGGATGTACAAGAAGGTAAGCGAACCCCGTTTTCCGCTGCCGATGAGCTCCTTCAGGCATTTTCTTAGATTTGGGCTCTGATAGGCAATCGTGTGGCTGTAAAAACCAATCAATACTTATATAACAAGCTGATTATCAGACTAAAGACATAAGATGTAAGACGTAAAACGATTTGGTAGTAAAATAATAACCTAGAGTCTTACGTCGTAAATCTTATATCTTACATCTTGAATATCAGGAAAATACACAAGTTTAAAACAGCAACACATTTGC
>JAHDDF010000042.1:17849-17966 GCA_020629475.1 Saprospiraceae bacterium | reverse complement strand
TTAAAGGATGTGGCATTTGATGGTGAAACCAATTATTCGGATGTAATTACTGTTAAACCTACCTCGGGTAAGAAGGGTAGTGTACTTATCAGCCCTAATCCTGTAATGAACCGCGCC
>JAHDDF010000042.1:0-17839 GCA_020629475.1 Saprospiraceae bacterium | reverse complement strand
GAAGGACGTTTTTCAACCACCCAATACTATCGCTTAAAGGATGTGGCATTTGATGGTGAAACCAATTATTCGGATGTAATTACGGTTAAACCCACTTCGGGTAAGAAGGGTAGTGTACTTATTAGCCCTAATCCGGTAATGAACCGCGCCCAAATGGTTTTTGAGTCCGGCTTACCATCCAATGCTAATATTACCGTTTTAGACGTAACCGGTAAAACCGTTCTTCAGCTTAACGCTGATGTTCAAGAAGGGTTAAACAACATTGAAGTTGACTTGTCTTCCTTGAATCAAGGTGTTTATATTATTGCCATTGAAGAAAATGGGGCAAAAAGGGTTTCAAAATTCGTTAAGCAATAAGAATTGCTTATATCCCTAAGGAAAAAGAGCTTGTCCTAAAATGTAGGACAAGCTCTTTTTCTTTGGTCAGGCAAAAAACCACTTTGATTAAGGATAATTTAATCCTCTATCGCATTCATGATTTTTAAATACAGGTCCTCCGGTTTGAAGGGTTTGGGTAGATAATCGTTCATGCCTGCCCCAAGGGCATTTTCCGATTCTTGCTTGGTGGCGTTTGCCGTAAGCGCGATGATGGGCACTTCGGAACGCTCCCTGATTTTTCCCGTTGCCTCAAATCCGTCCATCTGAGGCATTTGAATATCCATGAGTACTAAATCATAGCCGTGCTCCCTGAATTTTTCAACCCCGATCAGACCGTTTTCGGCAATATCCACGGTTACGTAATCCGACCAAGATGTAAGGAGGCGTTTGGTAGCGATTTGGTTGAGGAAATGATCCTCCACCAGAAGGATTTTGAGCGGTGATACCGGTCTGCTGTTTTTTATCGCCAATGGCTTTTGACCCACTTTCACGGGAATGCTAACCGTGAAAGTAGAGCCTTCCCCGGGCTTGCTCCGGATGTCTAGATTTCCCTCCAAGCCGTGTACTAACTTGTTTACGATAGCAAGTCCGAGAGGTTGTTTTTCCTCGGTATCATAATCAACGGCTAATAAATCTTCCGCGCCGGAAAGTCTTTTAACCAATGCGGGTTCCATACCCTTACCTTCATCCGTAATTTCAATGGAGAGATTAAACTCGTCCATTCCGGTTTGCTGTTGCTCAAAACTTACGTTTACATTGCTCCCCGGTTCGGAGAATTTTATGGCGTTATCAACGAGATTATACAGGATTTGATTCAATTTAATGGGGTCGGTCTTGAAGGTTCTATCCTCCATGTTCTCCGCATTAAAGGTCAAGTTGATTTTATTTTGGGTAGCCTTGATGTTAATCATCTTGGATAATCCTTGGATAAAGGAATCCAAGTTTACGTTTTCTTCCGCCACGGTGATTTTCTCGGATACCAGAAGGGAGAAATTCATTAAGTTATTTACCGAGATAGCGAGATCGTCAACCGAGGTTTGAAGACCTTGGAAGAATTCGTTTTGTTCCTCATTCATTTCCGTTTTCCCGAGAAGGAAACTTAGGTTTAGAATTGAGGATAGTGGCGTACGAATATGGAAGCTCATATCCTCCAGGATTTCCTCCTTAATTTTAGAACTCCTGGTGGATAGGTTTTTCTCGATTAATAGTTTTTCATTGATTTTCCTTTGGTTGATGTCTTGGATTCCTCCAACCAACAAAAGCTTGGAGTTCAACTCTTCGTAGAATGCCTTAGCGTAAATCTGGACGTACTTTACCGTTCTCCCGTTCAAGAGGATGCGGTGTTCGATTTCGTGGCGTTGTCCGTCCTTGGCTGCCTTCTCGAAAAAATCCTCCACCATGGAACGATCCTCGAAATGGGTATAATTCAAATAATCGGAAACGGAAGGGGAGATGCTTCTCGGTAAGAAGCCGAAGATCCGGAACATTTCATCGGACCATGACATTTGGTTGGTCACCAAGTCCACTTCAAAATTACCGAAGTGCGCCATTTCCTGTGCCTCAAGGAATCGCTTTTCGCTAATAGCAAGGCTTCTTGCCGTTTCCTCGAGCTTGTATTGGGTATGATATCTTTGTAGGGAATACCTTATGATTCTTCCCAAGAGTTTTCCCTCGAACTCACCTTTCACCAAAAAGTCTTGGGCACCCGCTTTTACGGCCTGGTTGCCTACCACCTCGTCATCCATACCCGTAAGTACGATAACGGGATGCTTGGGTTTTCTTTCGAGGTATGATGAAATGGTTTTAAAACCGGTGGAATCCGGTAAGGTCAAGTCAAGGAGGGCAACATCCGGTTGGATTTCCTCCGCTATTTCATATGATTCGTACAAGGTTTCCGCTACATGAAGCTCATGCTTCATTCTAGCCTCCTTAAGGTAAATCCTAACCAATTTTTGATCCGCAGGATTATCCTCAACGAGTAAAACCTTTATTACTTTATTTCGTTCCGTAGCCATTAAAATTCTTAGTTGGTCCGTTATTACTTACTGGATGGAAGAGGGTAGCATTACCGTATTTAGCCAGAAATCTTGGATTTTTTTAATCACGTCAAAAAACTTATCAAAATCCACGGGCTTATTGATGTAGCAATTAGCGTGTAGATTATAACTTTTGATAATGTCATTGTCCGCGTTGGACGTAGTTAATACCACCACGGGTATCCTACGCAATACAGGATCCAATTTAATTTCTTGCAGAACTTCTCTTCCGTCCTTTCGGGGTAAGTTAAGGTCCAATAAGATAAGGTCGGGTGTTTCGGCTTCCTCGAATTTGCCTTGTTTCCTGAGGAATTCAATAGCCTCTTCACCGTCCATGACTACACTTAAGTCAACGGTCATTTCCCCCTCCTTGAATGCCTCCATGGTTAACCGGACGTCTCCGGGATTGTCCTCAATCAAGAGAATCTTGAACGGTCTTCGTTTTCGAATCATTTTTTTAATTCAATGTGATTGTCCTGGAACATGATAATCTATTCCTTGAAAGTTTTGTGAATCGTTTTTGGATTATCTGGATAAAGTAGGTGCAACACTTTTAGCCTCCGGACTTAATACTCTACGCCCTCGCACCATTTTTGTTACAGGGCAAAAGCCATTTTTTTGAAAATTTCATTTGTTTTCAAATCAACGCTTTTCCATGTGATATCTCATGAATTAACCCAAGGATTTTGTTTTTCATCGAGATAACCTCACCTTGTTTCGTCTACCAAAGCGTTGAGGGATGTGACGATGATTACGGCGAAGTTGGTATGAAATTTAAAGATAGGACAAAACTTAACAGACCAAGTACTCCAAGATACTTTTGATTGATTGTAATAAGTCCTAAATTGAGGCAACATACATTAACCCCTCGTTGTTAATCTAGGGTTTGAACGCCCTAAACTCAAGTTCATCCTGAATCTCCGGCGGTTTAACTAGGAAAGAACAATTTTATGGGGAAACAAGGAATCAATATTGTTTGGTTCAGAAGGGATTTACGGTTAGAGGATAATTTGGCGGTAAGCCATGCCATAGAATCGGGCTTACCGGTCCTGTTCGTTTACAATTTTGAGGATGAAACCATAGAACGAAAGGAACATGACCTTCGTCATTTTAGGTTTATTTTTCAATCCTTACTCGACATAAACCGAAAATTATCCAAGCACGGTCATGAGGTTCTTATTGTCAAGGAAGACTCGGACTCTTTATTTCTGTCGCTTCTTGAAAAATTCGAGATTAAAACCGTATTCTCTCATTTTGAGTTGGGACTTGACTTTGTTAGGCGGCGGCGCAAACGGTTATCCGGGTTTTTTAAGGAGCATAATATAAAATGGGTAGAATTTCCGTCGAACGGAATAAAGGACTTATTGCCATCCAGGGAAGGGTGGCTAGCCCAATGGAATGATTATGTAAACCAACCTATCGTAACTTTTCCGGGTTTTGCATTTGAATCCGTTCCCGTACAGGGGCTTTCGAAAAATTTTGGGTTCGTAGACAAGGAGTTTACCGGTCACGCAAAGCAATTTCAGCCCGGAGGTGAAGGGCGGGCAAAAGTGGTTCTCCAATCCTTTTTACGGGAAAGAGGAAAGTTTTATTTAGATAGCATTCCTTATCCCGAAAAAAGTAGAAGGGGATGCAGTCGATTGGGGCCTTATTTATCCTACGGTTGTATAAGTTTAAGACAAGTATACCAAGCGGTTTCGGAGGCGGCCAAGAATCCTGAATTGGCGAAGAATATGAACCAGTATAAGCTTAGGCTATATTGGCGCTCCCATTATATGCAGAAATTGGCATCGGAGCCTGAAATTGAGAAAAGGGCAATAAATCCGGCTTTGGAGGATTTGGACAGGGGCTATGATCCTGAATTATTCAATGCCTGGGCGAAAGGCGAGACGGGCTTTCCCATGATTGATGCATCTATCAGGTGTTTGGAGCAAACCGGGTATTTGAACTTTAGGTTGAGAGCTATGCTCGTAACTTTTGCCACCTATACGCTTTGGCAAGATTGGCGTCCGGTAGCCGATAGATTGGCGAGCTTGTTTTTGGATTATGAACCCGGAATCCATTACGGTCAAATCCAGGCACAAGCCGGTTTGTCAGGCTATCAGACCCTAAGGGTCTTTAACCCGATGGCTCAATCGGAAAAATATGATAGATACGGTAATTTTTTGAGAAAATGGTTGCCTGAATTAGACCCATTACCTTCAGGGTTGATACATCGTCCTTGGAAATTAACCCCAAAGGAGCAAGAGCAATATGGTGTAATTGTAGGGAAGGATTACCCTAAACCGGTAGTTGATTACGACATTTCTACCCGGATTGCCAAAGAACATTACTGGCGTTTGAGAGCGAGGGATGAAGTAACGGATTATTTAGAAACATTGTGGCACAAACATGTCGCACCTGAAAAAATACCGGCTTACAGAAGAGAGTTGAATTCTCCTTACATGGATTAGTTTATTGAGAATCTTCTCTTCCGAAAGAAAAAAAGAAAGCCCCTGCGGAATTTCCGCAGGGGCTTTCTAGTATTTAGAAAGTAGGATTACTTCGACTTAACGAATTTCTCTACACTTCTTTTCGCTCCGGAAGAGACGGTCAAAATATAGTGACCTTCAGCAAGATTGGAAACGTTAATGGTTTCCGTTTGCTTACCGGATAGGTAGTTATTGCTGGATTGGAATACGGTACGACCCATGATATCCATAATGGTAATCGTCGCATCAGCATCCTGACCCAAGTCGAAGGAAACATTCAATACGTCCCTTGCAGGATTTGGGTAAATCTTACCAATGGTAATGGAAGACTCGAATACTTCCGTTTGGCTTTCAATTGCTTCAACCACAGGAGCCTCGTCCGTTACGGTAGGAGCAGGAGCTTCTTCCTCTCTTGCGGAATTAACACAACCGGAGATATTTACATCATCAATGTAAACCCAATCGGAATTCCCGGAAGCGTCCGCACGGAAGCGGAATTTTGTGGTAGAAGTAAAGGTACCGACCATTGTTACGGACTCAAAGTACCTTGTGTTGTTATTGAAGTCCGTACCTCTAGCCCAAGTTACAATCGTAATCCAGGATGATCCACCATCAACGGAAGCCTGTAACCAGAAATCCTCGTTTGTTTCCATACTTCTTGCGTAGTACGTGAAATCAACGGTTACTTCTTCAAATCCTGAAAGGTTAAGGTTATCCGTTGTCATTGTGGATGTAGAAGTATTATCTCTCAAGCGCACGCAGTAGTTACCGCTATAAGCATAACTAGCGTCATTGATAGAACGGCGGCAGTCAGAGCCACCATCATTCCAAATACCCAAACCTGCTTCGAAATCAGAATTGTTGATTACAACATTGGAACAACCGGTTCCACCTCCACAAGGTGAACAGGAACCACCACAGTCAACACCTGTTTCGTCACCGTTTTGGATACCGTCAAAGCAAGTAGGACATGCAGAACAAGAACCACCACAGTCAACGCCTGTTTCGGAACCGTTTTGGATACCATCATTACAAGATGGGCAAGGAGAGCAGGAACCACCGCAGTCAACACCTGTTTCGTCACCGTTTTGGATACCGTCATTACAGCTTGGACAAGCAAAACAATCAGGACCTCCGCAGTCAACGCCTGTTTCGGAACCGTTTTGAATACCGTCAGTACAAGTATTAACAACACTATTACCCACGCAAACCTGCTTGGTTTCGCTGCTAGCGAAAGAACCACCGGATGCAAGTGTACCTGTAGCATCTGAAATGGTGTAAGAACCGTTTCCGTAACCACAGCAAATACCGTCGCCATAGGAATCATTGATGGTGAAAGTGTAACAGCCATTTGGAAGACACTCGTCAACGCTTACAACAGTACCATTAGTACCATTGGAGTAAGGACCACCTGATGCTACAACGGAACCACTTAAATTGGTAAGTGTCCAAGTAGTTTCGGAACCGTAGTTATCAAGAGTAATGGAGATGTTAACATCGTTATCATTACAAGTTACAGGTGGTGGGGGAGGATTGCCTCCACCTCCGCAACCGCCGGAAGTCAAAAGAGAAGAACGAACACCGCCATTAGCGAATAATGCACGCATACGGGTTTTCTGTCCTTCGGTGAAAAGGTTCATACAACCATCATCGGAATAGTCCATGTAGTTTTGAACCATATCGGTAGTTTGACAGGAAACGTGTCCTGTTGCACAACCGTAGTTTGCACCATCGGAAGAAGGTGTATCAGAAACGAAATCGTCAGCGTTACAGTTACCGTCACCCCAAATGTGACGAAGGTTCAACCAGTGACCTACCTCGTGGGTAGTAGTTCTACCACCGTCGAATGGGGAGGTAGCGGTACCGATAGTACCAAAGTACTGGTAGCCCATAACAACACCGTCAGTAGAAGCGGAACCACCGGGGAACTGTGCGTATCCTAGGATACCGCCTCCGATGTTACAAATCCACATGTTCAAGTATTGATCCGCAGGCCATGCATCTTTACCACCGGAAGAGGAGAATTTTACGGAATCATTGGTACCGAAAGAAGAAACGGAAGTTTGTGTTCTTGTGATACCATTGGTAGCGTTACCGTTTGGATCAACTGTAGCCATACAGAATTCGATTTCCGTATCGGCTGCTTGGCTCCAAGTCCCGTCAGCATCACTGTTCAAACGACGGAAGTCATCGTTCAAAACTTGCATTTGGGATGCGATTTGCGCATCGGAGATGTTTTGTGTACTGTTGGAGTACAAAATGTGAACTACTACGGGGATGGTAATAGTACCAAGACCATCGCGTTGTTCCGCAGGAAGAGCCGCGTAAGCTTGCGTATGCTCCTCGATTTGTTGTTGCTTGTTTAAGAAGTGAGGATCCTGCTCTGCGCTTTGATGGAAGTGATCCATAGCACTACAGGTTCTTTGAGCTGTGGAATTGACCTGGAACATCAAAACGATGGCGGTCAAGAGTAGAAAACACCTTTTCATACTGAGTACTGATTTATTAAAGATTTGTGGTATTTGAAGAGAATTCTCTGTGGTTAAAAATGACATTGACAGAATAAATCTCTCATTACGGTGTCGAATGTAGCTAAAATATTCCCTGAAATGCAAGTAAAGCCAAGGAAAAAATTTGGGGTTTGTCGTGACAAGGAAAATTTTTTTAAAAAAGGTGTTACTTATTTCCCGTTACCCGTTATTATCCGGATATAGTAAATACTGTTTTCTTTTGTATTTGTATTCGTTTAAATTTGTACTCCATTCTTTTTCAATGTCTTGAATGGTTTTTTTTGCTTCAAATCCCTTTCTCAAGCTATCTGTTCCCGCTAATTTATCAAAGAAGGCTTTTCTATTGAAAAAATCACTTTTTTTCTCGGAGGTAGCATAAAAATGGAGCAAATATTCCCAATTTATTCCTCCTTGACTTCGTAAAATGTCCTCTTCCTTTTCCGCAAGGTTTACACCCTTACATTTTATCCCGTTGTGCTTTGGGTTTTTTGCACCCGGTTTGGGCTCCGGGGTGAATGAAAATTCCTCTTCGGGATGGAAAGGGCTACCAATTACTTGGAATTGTAAATCAGTACCTCTACCTATACTCATTTGGGTTCCCTCAAAGAAGCAAAGGGTAGGATAGAGGTAAATTGACTTCATATTCGGTAAATTCGGCGATGGCTTTATCGGAAGTGAATAAGGAGTGGAGTGATCGTAGTTTTCGCAAGAGATAACCCGTAAATCACAAGTAAGCCCGTTCTTAAGCCATCCCTCACCATTTATCATCATGGCAAGTTCGCCAACGGTAAGACCGTGGACGACAGGAATAGGGTGCATGCCCACAAATGACGAAAATTCGGGTTCCAAGACCGGTCCGGCTACATAATGCCCATTTGGGTTTGGACGATCCAGTATTATTACCTTCACCCCATTTTCAGCGGCAGCTTCCATAACGTAGTGCATGGTGCTGATATAAGTATAAAACCTTGCTCCTACATCTTGGATGTCAAAAATGACGTAATCCAAGCCCGCCATGTCTTCCGCAAGTGGCTTTTTCCGACTACCGTACAAAGAAACAATGGGCAAGCCTGTTTTAGGATCCTTGCCCCCTGTCACCTTCTCCCCGGCATCCGCCTCCCCTCTAAATCCATGTTCAGGAGCGAAAATCCGAACAATATCCACGGATTGCTCCCTTAAAAAATCCACCAAGTGAGTATCTCCGATTACGGATGTATGATTTATGGTCAAAGCCACTTTCTTACCTTGGATTAGGGGGAGATATTCATCAAGTCTTTCCGCCCCTAATACGATATCCTTTTTTTGAGGCTGAATAGGAGGTTCAGGAATCACAGGAGGTTCAGGAGTGATCGGGGAAGTCTCGTTTCCGCAGGTTGCCAACAAGAATCCAAGAAAGAGGAATGTAAATGTTTTAAATAGTACCTGCATAGGTGAATATTTTGAATTTAGGAACGTTATCGTTTTAGCTTCTTAGATTTGGGCTGCACTAAACAATCGTGTTTCTGTTTCAGAATGAATCAATTGCCCGGAAATGTGGAATTATTCCTCTCGGATTGCACCTGATTAACAAGGTCTTAGATGAGTGATAAACTCAAGAAAAAGCAACACAATTACTTACTGCAGCCTAGATTTGTGACCGAACATCAATACGATTCAAATATGCGCCAAATTTTCCGATTCCTGCTCTTCTCCGCATTAATTATTTCAGTGGCTTCCTGTACTGAAAGGGTTGAAGACTGCCTGGATATTAATGCTACCAATTTCCGACCCGATGCGGATAAGGCATGCGAAGGATGTTGCGTTTATCCGGAATTAGAAATCGAAACCTCCCAGATTTTTAAAAGGATTGGTTTGGATACCAATAGTTTTAGGGCGGATTCAGTTTTTGTTACCTCCGAAAATGATACCTTCCAACTCAACGAGGCAAGATTCTTATTTTCGGATATTAAACCCTATAAGGGACAAGAACTATTTGAGACAAATGATACGATTTTTATTGGTGTGGAAGGGGAGCCTTCCCAAGTCCTTTTCGTGGATGATTTCACTTCAATAACAACGGATGGTTTTACGTTTACCGTTGGGGAATTCAGGGAAACGGGATTGTTTGACGGAGTTGAAATTCGATGGGGACCCGGGGATGCCGATGTGGTAGTACCTGATTCATTGTATGGAAATAGTCACGCTTTAGCTCATGGCCAAGATTCAACATGGAACTCCACCGATGGGTATTTTCACTTTTATCTGGACATCAATGAAGAACCCGGAAATGATGATTCCCAGAGGATAATACTTGTTTCAGGACCTGGATTCGATCAAATTTTGAATATTACCGGACAATTTGAGTCTGAAACGGGATTCAACGTCACAATTAAGCTTGAAATTGATTATTTTGTGCTTCTAAGTGGGGTGAACTTCGAAAACCAAACGGATTTACAAATTAGAGAGACCATCAAAAGCAACTTACCGGGAAGTTTATCCGTTCAATAAGTATCGACACAACATTATCTCTACGTACCGACATGAAAACTAACGTTAGAACCATACTCGCCTTTGCTTTCGTACTTAGCCTTCTTTCCATGGTAGGCTGTGATAATACTGATTCCAATGGTGCCCTGTCCCGGGCAAATGTGAATTTCAAAGCGTATTATGAGGGGAATCCATTGGTGATGAACCAAACCTATGATTATAACGGGATTGATATCCAGTTTTCTAAGGTCCGGTTTTTCGTTTCCGAGATTTCCCTTATCCAAGCGGGTGCGGAAACGGAAATCGAGGACGTGGAAATGATCGATATAACTTCCTCCAATACCAATGAAACCGCGGCTATCGCAGGTTTTAATATGGGATCCAGAACCGTTCCAGCAGGCGTTTATGATGGCGTTAAAATCGGATTAGGCGTTACTTCCGATAATAATTCCCTTCTTCCTGCCGAATTTTCGTCAACCCATCCATTAGGGGATGAAAGTGATTATTGGCCCGTTTGGAATAGCTATATTTTTTCCAAATTAGAAGGTAGGTATGATGCTGACGGTGACGGAATGTTTGAAGGTAGCTTGGTTTACCACATCGGAACCGATGGATTGTATCAGATGAAAATGTTTGAGGACCTAAGTCTTAGAATGGATGAAAACCAAAGTCTGGATTTTGAGTTTCATATAGATATCAAGGACATTTTCAGGGAAAACGGCTCCTTCATCAATATTGAAACGGATGGATTCACGCATACGGACCCATCCAACCCCGAGCAAATGGAGCTTTCTACACTGGTAGCTACAAACTGGAAGTCCGCACTTAGTTTTAACGAGTAATTCATCCATGAGGAAAAAATATTTTGCCTTTCTGCTGATTCCTTTTTCCCTTTTGGCATGTAAAGAGGATCCACCGGAAGTACAAGGTGATTTAATAGATATTCCTTACACGCCCGTGGATTTTGTTCCCGAAATCCCTGCAAGCTTTCCCATGTTGGAGGTCCCGCCGGATAATCCGCTTACGGTTGAGGGGGTTGAATTAGGTAGACGACTTTTCTATGACCCCATTTTATCCGCTGATGGTTCCTTGTCCTGCTCCTCTTGCCATAAGCCTGAATTCGGATTCTCTGATCCTTTCCCGACAAGCATAGGTGTTGACGGAGTTGCCGGTACGCGGAGTTCCATGTCCTTGTTAAACGTGGGTTTCTTCTATAACGGATTGGCATGGGACGGTATTCATCCTTCCTTGGAGGCGCAAGCATCCGAACCGGTGGTGAACCCGGTGGAGCTGCACGAAAACTGGGATAACGTAGTTGAAAAACTCAGATTACACCCCGACTATCCCGAAAGGTTCAGAAAGGCATTCGGAATTGAGGATTCTTCCGAGATATCCGAGGAATTAGCTACCAAGGCCATTGCCCAATTTGAAAGAACCATTATTTCAGGAGGAAATTCAAGATATGATAAAGCACTGAGAGGGGAAATTTTCTTTACCGATGCGGAGGCGAACGGGTATGATATGTTTTTCGATATTTCCCCGGATATGCCGGATGCGGAATGCGGGCATTGTCATACCGGACCGCTATTGTCCGTAAATGATTATTTTAATAATGGTCTTGATGAAGCGCTCGATTTAAATGATTTTCCGGATCTAGGCAGGGGAGCAGTAACGGGAAGTATTTTTGATAACGGGAAATTCCGCGCGCCTACCTTACGGAACATTGCCTTAACGGCACCATATATGCATGACGGAAGATTCCAAACCTTGGAAGAAGTAATTGATCACTATGATTCAGGGGGACATTACGCGGATAACTTGGATCCTCTAATTTATAATATCGGCTTAACGGAGGATCAAAAAGCGGATTTATTGGCTTTTCTATTGACCTTCACGGATACCACGTACCTCCAAAACGAAGCATTGTTAAGCCCGTTTGAATAAAGGAATTCCTATCACAGAAACAGGTAAAAATCCCGGCAAAGATTTTTAAATTCCTTGGTATAATTTCCTTCAATATCCCTTATTGCCATTTCTTTTTCAGATGATTCCCCTTTTTCAGGACTAAATGAAAGTAGGAGTCTTTCAGGTTTTTTTCCTTCTTTTCCGTAAACGATGGTTTTTTCTCTCCAATAAAGATTTTTTTCTTTTGCTATATCCATAAAATCGAGGCCTTCCTTGTAAGGGAGGATTAAGGATAATTTTCCTTTCTTATCAAGTAGCCGGGCGGAATGTTCCGCAAGTTCCGGATATGAAAGGGTCTTATCTGAATGTCGGGCAATACCCCTGCTTTCATTTGGGGCGTAAATCCCGTTCGTGAAAAATGGAGGATTACTAACGATTAAATCAAAATGAGATGCTCCGGCAAAATCTTGCAGCCTAGTTTCCTGAAAAGATAGTCTACTTGAAAATGGACTATTTTCCGCATTTTTTTGTGCTTCCTGAATGGAATCCGAATGGATATCTATCCCTGTAATTTCGGACGCCCTGAAGCGTTGCGCTAGCATTAAGGCTATCAAGCCACAACCCGTCCCTATATCAAGAATATTCGCAGGGGATTGATAAGACGCCCATGCTCCTAAGAGAATACCGTCCGTTCCTACCTTCATAGAGGAACGGTGATGCGATAATGAGAACTGCTTAAATCTAAACTCGGACGGTTTCTTTTCCACGGGCCCTTGATTTTATTCCCAAGTAAGGACCCACTAATTTAGCGATGAAACCGAAACATAGGATACCAAGGGTATTGCAAAGCATATCCATCAGGTCAAAATTCCGGTTAGGGATAAAATATTGACTGCACTCCTCCAAAAAAATAACGAAGA
The DNA here is from genome assembly GCA_020629475.1 of Saprospiraceae bacterium. Lineage (GTDB taxonomy): Bacteria > Bacteroidota > Bacteroidia > Chitinophagales > Saprospiraceae > JAHDCE01. The sequence goes on along the minus strand of JAHDDF010000042.1, from coordinate 5,153 downwards.
AAAGGATGCCGCTCCCAAGGAGCCAGGTTCGACGGAATAATTTAAAATCCTTCAAGCCTAGGGCAAGATTTAAGAGGAATGCCATTGTACCCAGCAATAGGAAATGAGAAATTTTATCTCCGTAACGCATGGAGTTTACCCAGGCAAATACCTTGAATTCAACCATACCCATATTAGCGGCATAAATTACTGCAATCAAAAACAAGGCAAATGCCCCCGCGAAAAAAACAAAAAGCGATTTGGGCGTCATAAATAAAGCATTAAAGATTCGGAATACTACTCCTCCGGGTTTTCAAAAAAGGAAAACCGAACGGTTCCATAATTTCGTTCCTCTTTAAACGAGGGATTTGTCGAAAAGTTATGTATTCCGGAATGCTCTAATACTAATAAACCGTTAATTGTCAGTAAATTATTTTGAAATACAAGGTTAGGTATTGTCACTACGGTAGGTAAATCAAACGGTGGGTCCGCAAAAATAAAATCATATGTTTCATGACATGATTCAAGGAAGGAAAACGCGTCCCCTTGAATGATTTTATGGTGTTCCTCCACTCCTAATTCCTTCGAGGTTTCACGGATAAATCCGGCGGCTCCACGGTGTTTTTCAACGGAAGTTACATCCGTACAACCTCTACTTATGGCTTCAAAAGAATGGGCACCGGTGCCTGAAAAAACATCAAGCATTTTACAATCCTCCCAATCTAAATGGTGGTTAAGGATATTAAACAAGGCTTCCCTTGCAAAATCCGTGGTGGGTCGGGTCGGGAACTTCTTTAGCTTGGGCGTAAATCTCCTGCCTTTAAATTGCCCGCCGATTATTCGCATAACCCCAAACTGTATAAACTGAAATTATGGTGGTGCTTCAATTCCTTGAATTTACCCTCAAAAACCAAGGAGGGTGAAACCGGCATAAACCTCAAGTACCTGACATAAGCATACAGTTTTTTGTATACTTCCGATCCTTCAAGGATTTCACCGGAAAGGATGAGAGGAACTTGCCCCGGATTCAGGTCAAACTTATCAAAAATCATAAGGGTAAAATACAGAAGATCCCCTGATGTCTTGAATTCAAAACGATTCGCTAAAATAAGCTCCGTTTCATCAAAAAAGGCGATAACGCAAAATCTTCCCTCTATATCGATAAATACCTTTTTGCCACCGGTAACTTGGGATTGTCTATACCAGCCCTGTAGCAATGCCGAAGAAAGGTGGTAAATCTTTCCGTCAGGGAAAAAATTCTTTACAACGGACAACAGTAAGGGGTCCGTTTGGTAAACGTTCACGGAGTTGTTAAAAGGTATCTTGTCGAAACCCGCATGGATTTGCTCAGGCGGCAAACCTACCGTTTTAGAGAGATACAAAGGCATGTCCTCCTCAACGAATAATCTTGAGGGAAGCAAGGTAAATGCCTTACTGTCAAACCCTACCCGAATGGACTTGTATCTCGCTTGGAGCTTGTCATCCAGGGTGAAAAAGGATTTCAAAGCCGCACTTCTATCCTTGTCCTCCGAAACACCGTGTTTAAAAACGATGGCGCGATCCTGTTCATCGGAAATTAAATACGAAATACCGTTTATCCCTACCTTGAGGGATAAACGGTAATCATGCGCGCGGGCTTGCCTGAAGCCCCCGATATCGATATAGTCTGTTATTTGTCCCAAGAACCTGAGGTGGATGGCTTTAACATGCTACCGAATCCGATTACCTCATCAGGATCAAAAGTCTTGTCGTACATCTGAAGGCGGGTAAGGATTTCCTCCTTCTTGTCTTCTGAAGCGCCCTCGAAATAGTCCGCCATGTACTTGTCCACGGTGGTACGCACGTGTACTACGGGAACCAATACCTTTTGGAAAGTAAGGGTGTCAGCTGAAAGTTTGAAAGTTTCGCCCTTTCCGTAAGGGATGAATTCCAAGGAATCCAACTTTACGCCCTTATTCGCCAAGGAATCCACCACGCTCACTTTGGTAATCTTGGTAGTAACCTCCTCACCCGCGTCGATATCCCCGAAGGTTGCGACAAGGGTAAAACTATCCTGCGCCAAGGTTTGCTTCAAGGAATCATAAGTAGGACAGTATCCCTTGTGAACGGAACGGAAAGCCTCTTGCGCTTCCCGGTTCGCGAGAAGTGCCTCGATAACGGCATCGGTTCTTTTTTCGTATTCGTTCTGGAATTCGATTGGCGATTGAACGCTCTTAACTAGCATGTAGCCGATGAAAACGGAAATTGCCAGTAAAAGGGTAAGAATAATAGCTCTTTTCATTGATTTATTCGATTATCCGCGATTCAAGCATTGAATGCTGCAATTATACTATTTTTTGACTTTGGAACGGTAAAATATGCACTTGATTTTGCAAATGATCCTCCAAGGAAATTCTATGTTACGTCAACCTTACTGACAATACGCTTGAAAATTCCGGGAAAATACCTTTTCAAATAGATGCCCAAAACCTCTCTTTTCCCGATATAAACCTCGTCCTTTCGTTTTGCGATTGCCTTAAGTGCCTTCTTGGCGAATGCCTCCGGCGTAAGACCGTTTGCTTGCTTTTGATCCAAGGAATCTTGCTTGGAACCGTCCGCCACTAAAGCATTATACGAAATCCGGGTCCGGATATAACCGGGGCAAATAAGGGTAATGCCGATATTATTTCCCGTTTTTGTCAATTCCGCCCTCAAGGAATCGAAGAAACCGTGGAGCGCGTGCTTGGATGCCGCATACGAGGAACGCAAAGGCGTCCCGAATTTCCCGACCAAACTCGTTATCGTTACGATTTGTCCCAATTGATGCTTAACCATACTGGGTAAAATTGCCTTTGTCAAGGCAATAGTACCATAGTAATTGATATCCATGATTTTCTTATCCACGGAAAAATCGGTTTCTACCGTTAAGGAGCGCTGGGAAATACCACCATTATTAACCAACAAATCGATTTTCGGGAAATCCTTCATGACGTCCGATACGATTCCGGGAATCTTATCATATTGCTCTAGATCCAAGGGAGCCACCTTTACGGTGTCCGTAAATCCTAGGCAAATGGATGCAACCTTTTCAAGGGATTTTCGACTTCTGGACGATAGGATTAGGCGGGCTCCTTGCTTGGCGCATTCAATCGCCATCGCTTCCCCAAGACCGGAGGAGGCGCCCGTTATCCAGACGGTTTTTCCTTTATAGTACATGAAGGTTGGTTTTCGTTGTACCAAGGTAGGGTTTATTGTACAATTTACCTGAACCTTGACTAAATCAAGACCCTTTTCATGGTAATCCGATTGTGAATATTATTTTAGCAAAGCGCGACAAGGCGAATCAGAATATGTCGTAGAGTGCTTATCCTGTCGTAATAAAGCTTATTTTTAGTACTTCATTTATAACTTACAGGCTCAAAACCGAACCCTTCCATGAAAAATTTTACCATCATTTTATTTTCCTTTTTCTCATTTGTTGCCGTAAGGGCACAAACCATTTTGGATACTGAGGTAATGGGGAACTATTCCGAGGAGTATCTTCAAGGCATTCTTGATGATTTTGGCGTGCCGCCGGGACTGGTTGAAATCTTGAATCCCGTTACGGCATACAAGGTTACTTATGAAACGGCGAATGCCCAAGGGACAGGAACTACCCAAGCTACGGGCGTTGTCGTTTTCCCCGAAGGATATTTTTGCGGCTTACCCACCAATATATACCACCATGGTTCCAGTTCCAATAAGATGAATGTACCTTCCTATGAGTCCGCCGAGTTTAATATCGGTTTATTGTGGGCTTCCAGAAGATACGTTTCCGTTTTACCGGATTACATCGGTTTAGGGGATTCACCCGGGTTGCACCCTTATATCCATGCGGGAACCGAGGCCTCCGCTTCCATTGACTTGCTAAGGGCGTCCAAAACCCTTGCCGACGAATTAGGGTATCATTTGAATGATGATTTATTCCTTTTCGGGTATTCCCAAGGAGGGCATGCTACCATGGCGTCTTATCGTGAGATTCAAGAGAACCTCAGTGATGAGTTTACCGTAACTGCCGCTATCCCCATGTCCGGTCCTTATGATTTGGATGGGGTCCAAACGGATTTTATCAATAGCGGTGAGCCTTACTCTTCCCCAAGTTACCTTCCCTACATCATTTTCGGATATCAAGAGGTATACGGCGATATTTATAATGATGTAACGGATGTAATGGTTTCCCCTTGGTCGGAAACGTTACCGCCGCTTTTTGATGGTACCAATGGGCTAGGAACAATCAATAACGCTTGTGACCCGGTACCAACCAATATGGCGAATCCGGTATTCCAAGCGGATTTTGAAACCAATCCTGACAATCCTTTCCGGGCTAGACTTAGGGAGAATTCCTTCTTGGATTTTACACCGATGTCTCCTACCAGAATCTTGTATTGTAACCAAGATGAGCAGGTGGTTTACACCAATGCCCTTGTAGCAAATGCCGCTTGGAACGCGAATGGCGCGCCTGATACTTACGCGCAAAGTTTCGGTAATTTCGACCACAACGGTTGTGTTCAATTTTGCTTGATTAGGGCAATTGGTGTTATGGATTCCTTACAAACAAGCCCGATTGAGTTATTCACGGATGCGGTTATCGCCAATAGCGAACCCGGTTTGGATAACGGCGCCATCCAACTTTTAAACCCGAATGACGGAATGACCTTCGATTGGGGCAATGGGCTTGAAGGACCCGTAATCACGGATCTTGCACCCGGTTCTTACACCGTTTCCGTATATGATGATGCCCTTTGTGAGCAAGAGTATACTTTTGAAGTAGGAACAAGTGTGTCCGTTTCCAATATTGAAGAGGAAGCACTTTCCATCCGTCCGAATCCGGCTTCCAATGCGATTACTTTAGATGTTCCCCAAGGAAATTACACGGTAAGCATCATGGATCTTTCCGGAAGGAACGTACTTGATATGGAAGGGGACCTTGCTACACCAATTAATGTATCTTCCTTGAATAACGGATTGTACCTGACCAAGGCTACTGACCTATCCACAGGGCAGGTTTATGTAGGGAAGTGGATGAAAAAATAGGCTCTGATAGGCAATCGTGTTGCTACCTCAATTTGATGCATTTAACTAAAAACCAAGATGTTAGATATTAGACACTAGACGTTAGACTCCGTTTTGTTACTTTAGTAAACAACTGTCTAATG
>JAHDDF010000041.1:14900-18126 GCA_020629475.1 Saprospiraceae bacterium | reverse complement strand
GCTATTGGTGGATCGTTCACCGGCTCGACCGTAATGGTTACCGTTGCCGTATCACAAAGGGTTGGCTGACCGTCATCACAGATTACGTATTCGAAGCTGTCCTCACCGTTGAAGTCCGGATCAGGCGTGTAGGTGTACGTACCGTTAGGATTGATGGTCAATGTACCGTTATCCGGCTGATCGGTAATTTCGGTTACGGTGAAGTTATCGCCATCAGGATCGCTATCGTTAGGGATAACGGAATCCGTCAATGGTGTATCCTCGTCCGTCGTTTCGGTATCGTCCTCCGCAATCGGTGGATCATTAATCGGTAATACGGTGATTACTACGGTTGCCTGATCGCAAAGTGCGGGGTTACCGTTATCACAAATTTCGTATACGAATTGGTCGTTACCCTCAAATCCGGGATTCGGCGTGTAGGTATAAGTACCGTCCGGGTTGATAACCAAGGTTCCGTTTTCAGGACCATCAACAGGTGTCGTATTCACCGTCAACGGATCACCGTTCGGATCAGTGTCATTCGGTAATAAATCACCATCAACCGGCTCGTCCACATCCGTAATTGCCGCGTCATCTCCTGCAATCGGAGGATCATTCTCAGCTGGATCATCAGGAGAAACAACAATGGTTACGGTTGCTTGATCGCACAATGGCGGATTACCGTCATCGCATACTTCATATACGAAGGTATCCTCACCCGTAAATCCTGGATCCGGTGTGTAGGTATAAGTACCATCAGGATTGATGGTTACCGTTCCGTTCATCGGCTCTTCAACAGGTGTTGTATTTACCGTTAACGGATCACCGTCAGGATCATTATCGTTATTCAATATCGTACCGTCAACAGGTGTATCCTGAAGTGTTCCGGTTTGATCGTCATTCGCTACAGGAGCGATATTATCATCCGTAGGATCGATAATATTGATGATTACCGTAGCTGTATCACAACCTACGGGGTTACCTGTGTCGCAAATCACGTAATCGAAGGAATCCTCTCCTTCAAATCCGGGATCCGGTGTGTAGGTATAAGTACCGTCAGGATTGATAACCAATGTTCCATTATCCGGCTGGTCTGTTACCTCAGTTACGGAGAAGTCGTCACCGTCAGGATCGCTATCGTTGGTAATTACGTTTCCTTCAACCGGCGTATCCGTAGGTGTGTCGGTAAAGTCATCGACTGCCACCGGTGGATCATTGGTCGGGAATACATTTATCAAGATATAAGTGGTATCACAGTATTGCGGATTCTCATCGTTACAAACCACGTAACATACTTCGGCATCCCCTAGGAATCCTTCAGCGGGTTGTAGGCTTACACAAAGCGGGTCAGTACCCGGTTCCGCATCTACCATCATCGGATTATCTCCGCAAATCTCAGCGGAAGTAATGTTTCCACCGATTTGGATTTCATCCGAGGTCAAGCAGATTTCAGCCGGTTCGTCTTGCGGGATTTCCACAAGAACGGTATCCACAGGAGGAAGAACGCTGATGAATAAGTAAGTGGTATCACAGAAACCGTATTCATCGCAAGAGATGTAACAAGTTTCGGACACGCCCGCGAAGAAGTTATCGTTCGGATCGATGTTTACGCAACCATCCAATCCAACAGTGATATCTACCTCGGCAAGAACCTCAATACACATACTGACACTTACCGTTTCGCCAGGTAATTGGATGGCGGAAGCCGGTGTGCAATCGTCGGTCGGATCAATCGGTGGTACCTCAACGAATAAGGTATCAGTCGGAATGATTGGTTCCTCAACCGTAATGAAGATGTACGTGGTATCACAAGTACCGTTATCATCGCAGTGTACCGCGCAAAGCTCGGAATCTCCTACGAATGCAGGATTCGGGTCAAGTATTACGCAATCGTCATCTTGACTTACGGTAAGGGTTACCTCATCCGGATTATCACCGCAAACGAAAGCGGAATTCAAGTCTACGTTCAAGTCCATCCATTCGGTCAGACAGGTATCAACGTTCATGTCGTACGGTGTAACTACCATCACGGTATCCGTACAACCGAACATCGGTACCATATCGTAATCCAAGGAAACGGAACAGCCGTTGGCATCGGTAATGGTCATTCCTACATTACCTTGACCCAACTCAAGCACACAAGCGGAAGACATCACGGAAGAGGATGGGAAGATACCCGTAGTAGCCGTAATGGTATACGGTGCGGTTCCTCCTTCAATCTCAACGCAAAGTCTACCGTCCATGTCCTCGCACTGCGTCGGCATAATCGGTGTGGCGTAAACTTCCAGCTCTGCCTTTTCTATCACTTCAAACTCGGCATATGAGAAGCAGTTGTTCAACTGATCCATTACCTCGATTACATACGTTCCTTGCCCTAGACCGGAAACCGTTTCGGGAATACCGGGCGTAAGGGTTCCTGAAGCCGTGGCTCCATAGATATTATAAATGTACCACCCGGAACCGTTTACTACGAATGTTACGGAAGCATCCGCGTCATCCGCGCAAGCGATGGTTCCCACATTATTAACGGTTACCTCAGGACCACCTTGAGCGGTCAATGCCGCTGTTACTGTTGCAGTACATCCGTTTACATCAGATACGATAGCGGTATATAAACCTGCCTCCAATCCGGAAACGGTGGTATTGGTACCGAATGCGGAGTATCCGTTAGTGGATGTCCAATCAATGGAACCACCCGCAGGTACACCGGATACCGTAATGGAACCATCAGTCGCACCACAAGCGGAAGGATCTTGAGCGGAAGCGGAAAGCCCCGCACCGAAGTCCGCATTGGTTTGCCATACTTCTTCAACAAGAGAAGCTTGACAACCGGATGCCCCCGTAATTACCACTTGGTAATTACCCGGCGTTAATCCACTGAAGATATATGAAGTCGCGTCAGCAGCAATGTTACCGGAATCGGTCATTGTGCCGTCAGCAAACAACTCATAGGTATATGGTCCATCATCACCTGAAATCAGGATTTCGATGGAACCGTTTCCTGCTCCGCAATCGGATGGCGTAACCTTATCGGTTTCTGCATAAACACCATCAGTATTCGCTACGTTAAGCGTTACGCTCTGCGTGAATCCACAGTTGTTAGCATCCGCAACGATTACGTTATACGTCCCTGCCGCCAAACCTGTAAATGAACCCGCAGGCATCGGAATGGTAGCTGATTGGATAACGGATCCGGAAGTAGCCTCTACCAAAGAATAGGTATAAGGCGCGGTACCTCCGCTTACGT
>JAHDDF010000041.1:0-14800 GCA_020629475.1 Saprospiraceae bacterium | reverse complement strand
TCATTTACCTCCAAGGAGATAATCTTACCCCCAACCGCAGGGAAGGAAACAATGATATGATTACCCGCCGGTTCCGTTGCCGTTGCAGGACTTTCGTACAAGATGGTTCCATCTTGTAATCCCCAAGTTAATACGGCACCCGGGCTTGCATCTCCGATAAAGAAGAACTCAACATGTGAGATTCCGCAAGAAGGTTGAGCTACGATGAATCCGGCATCCGGCTCGGAGCTTAATACTACGGAGAAGGACTCCGTTACTTCGCAACCGTTTTCACCGGCAAGATCTACGTTGTAGTTCGCCAATATGGTTCCTCCTCCGATAACTGCATCGAAGGTGATGGTATTTCCGGATACTTGAGCATTGGTATAAGTACCACCGCTCGCTTCGATGAAGAAGTCGGTTATCGGCTCACTTAACTCAATGCTTACAGGAACGGGATCACCAGAACAAGTCGCAAGCGTCGTAATCGGTGTTACCACGAAAGGATCCTCGTATACGAAGATTTCCACTTGGGTAAAGCCGTCGCAATTTCCGCCTTCACCACCATCCTCAACGAAGATGCCGTAAACGGTCGTCTCCGTAGGATTAACGGTTGGTGAGAAGCAATCCGTACAGCTCAAGCTGTTCATATCACCGGACAATACGGACCAAGTAATATTACTTCCTCCCGTAGTGGAAAGAACAATGCTCTCTCCCGCGCAGATAGAATCCGGTTCGACGCCTAAGTCCGGTAAGTCAAGCGGAGTAAAGGTCAATACATCGTTTCCGGTACAACCGTTGGATGGGTCCGTGATATTCACGGTAATGAACATATCCTCCGCTACGTTATTGAACGGCGAGAAGGTTGCCTGTGGGTTGGTCGGGTCATCGAAGCTACCGTAGGTAGAGGTATACATGAGGTCAAAATCAGCCGTCAATTGTACACCGTTCACGAAGATGTAAGTCCCGTTCAACTCATAGGTACCGTCAGGGTTCAAGCAGAACTCGTAGTTCTCTACCTCAACCGTTGGAGTTCCCTCACCGGAATTGGCAAGTACTTGGGTGAAGGAAGTAACTTCACAAGTACCTGTGGAATTCGCTACCACAATCGGGTAGATTCCTGCCGCCAAATCGGTAAATACATTCTCCGGGGAGAAGGTATCACCACCATCAATGGAATATTGTAATGGCGGGATTCCTCCGTTTGCTACGATTGTAATGGTTCCGTCGGTATTGGTACAACCCGTAGGTTGAACGGAGAATACATCGGTTACTTCAGGAGCTTCAGGAGCATCCAAAGTCAATGGAATAGCATCCGTTTGACAAGAGCCGTCCGCGTTTCTGATAGTAATTAAGTAATCTCCCGCTCCGATATTCAGGTAAGTACCTGAAATCTGCCAAGTTAAACCACCATCGATACTGAATTCGATGCCCGGTGTTCCTTGAGCTTCCAGAAGGATGGAACCGTTATCGATTCCGCATTCCGAAGGAGAAGTCCATGCCACATCCATAAGAACAGGCTGAACGGGTCCGCCTATGGTTACCGGATTATTCGGGTATTCCACCAAACAAGTACCGGTCGTGTTTCTAATAAATACGTCATATGTTCCGGGTTCAAGACCGGAGAAGATGTTGGATGGCTGCCAAGTAGCGCCGCCATCAATGCTGTATTGTAATGCTTGTACGCTTTCCGCGAAAACGGTAATGGTTCCGTCGGTAGCGTTACACTCGGTGATATCCGTTACCTCAACTCCGTTTCCTGTGAAGGTAGCGGGTGCCTCGTCCGTAAGGGTTACTGACGGGAAGGAAACTTCACAAGTTCCGTCCGCGTTCGCTACTACGATTTGGTAAGTACCACCCGCAAGGTTTTCGAATTCACCGTCGTTTTGAACGAAGGTATCACCACCGTCGATAGAGTATTGCAATGGCGCAATTCCTCCCGTTGCGGTAATGGTAATGGTTCCGTCATCCGCATCACACTCAGTAGGATCGGTGAAGGTTACGTCCGTTACGCTTGGTGCGTTAGGAGCCGTAAGGATTACCGGATTCATTGGGTAAGGCACCACACAAGTACCGTCATCGTTTCTGATGATGATATTGTAAGTACCCGGTGCCAAATCGGTGTAAGCACCACTTGGCCCCCAATTGATGCCGCCATCGATGCTGAACTCAACCGCCGCACTTCCCGCAATGGTATTTACGGTAATGGTTCCGTCGGTGGCACCGCACTCGGTCGGGTTAGTCGCCACTACCCCATCGGTATCGAATTGAGGCGCTACGGGTTGGGTAATTTCTACCTGTGTTCCGTAATCTACCTGACAAGTACCACTCGTGTTTCTGATGCTGATGTCATAAAGACCCGCCATCAAGCCGGAGAATACGTTGGAAGGTTGCCAAGTGGCACCACCATCGATAGAGTATTCTAATGCCTCATTACTTTCAGCGTTGATGGTAATGGTTCCGTCTTGCTCACCGCAATCGGAAATGTTATCCACCTCAACCGCATTGGCGGAGAAGGTAGGTGCTACTTCATCCGTAAGGGTAATAGACGGGAAGGTTACTTCACAAGTACCGTCCGCATTTGCTACCACGATTTCGTAGGTTCCTCCTGCTAGATCTTCAAACTGCCCTCCGTTTTGTACGAAAGTATCACCACCGTCAATGGAGTATTGTAATGGTGCGATTCCCCCGGAAGCCGTAATGGTAATGGTTCCGTCATCGGAATTACACTCGGTAGGATCCGTGAAGGTCGCATCCGTAATGCTAGGTGCATTTGGTGCGGTAAGGATTACAGGATTCATTGGATAGGATACTACACAGGTACCATCCATGTTCCTGATAATTACGTTATATGTACCCGCTGCTAAATCGGAGAATACATTACCCGTTTGCCAGTTGATACCACCATCGATACTATACTCGGTAGCGGCTGAACCCGGTGTATTGTTTACGGTAATGCTACCATCATCAACGCCACACTCGGAAGGATCAACGGTTACTACACCCGGATCATCGAATACCGGTGTTTCAGGAATATCTATTTCTACGGGGTCAGGGAAATCTACCTGACAAGTTCCGCTTGTATTTCTGATGCTAATATCGTAGAAACCAGCCGCCAAGCCGGAGAAGATATTGGATGGCTGCCAAGTGGCTCCTCCATCAATGGAGTACTCCAATGCTTCCGCACTTTCCGCGTTGATGGTAATGGTTCCGTCTTGAAGGTCACAATCGGTTACATCCGTTGCTTCTACACCGTTGGCGGAGTAGGTAGGTGCAACCTCGTCGGTAAGCGTGATGGACGGGAAGGTTACTTCACAAGTACCATCCGCATTGGCTACTACGATTTCGTAGAAACCACCGGGTAAGTCTTCAAACAAACCTCCATTTTGTACGAAGTTATCACCACCATCAATGGAGTATTGCAATGGTGCGATTCCGCCGGAAGCGGTGATGGTAATGGTACCGTCATCGGAATTACACTCCGTAGGATCGGTGAAGGTGGCGTCCGTGATGCTTGGTGCATTCGGCGCTACCAAAATTACAGGATTCATCGGATAGGCACCCAAGCAAGTCTCGTCACCTGAGTTTCTGATGAAGATATTGTAGGTACCCGGTGCCAAGCCCGTGAAAGATGGATTGTATTGCCAGTTGATACCACCGTCGATACTCAACTCCGGTGCTGAACTTCCGGCGATTACGTTTACGGTTATGCTTCCGTCGTCCACACCACACTCGGATGGATTAACCGCAACAACACCATTCACGTCGAAAGAAGGAGCAACCGGCCCGTCGATTACAACAGGGTTATTCGGATACTCAACTAAACAGGTACCGTCTTCATTTCTGATAAATACGTTATAGTTACCCGGTGTTAGTCCCGTGAATAGGTTACCTGTTTGCCAGATACCTCCATCTATGGAATATTCAAGACCTGCCGCACCGTTTGCGTAAACCGTAATGGTTCCATCCGTAGCACCACACTCGGTAATGTCCGTGGATTCAACCTCCGAATCAATGAAAGTTGGAGCTTCCGGTGCTTCCAAGGTAATGGAAGGATAAGTATCCTCACAACTACCGTCCCCGTTTCTTACTACGATTTCGTAAAAGCCTGCCCCTAGGTTTTCAAATAAGCCACCGTTTTGCACGAAGTTATCGCCGCCATCAATGGAGTATTCGAGAGGAGCCTCACCACCTGTGGTAAGGATGGTAATGGTTCCGTCATTGACACCACACTCCGAAGGATGAGTGAATAATGCGTCCGTTACTTGCGGAGCATCCGGGTCCTCAAGTACAACGGGATTATTCGGATGGCTTACCACACAAGTTCCGTCATTATTTCTGAAAATGATGAAGTACGTTCCTGCAGGAAGGTTATTGAAAATATAATCCGACTGCCAGGTTTGACCACCGTCTATACTATATTCCGCGGGAGCTGAACCATCATCCACGAATACAAAAATCCTACCGTCCGAAGCACCACAATCCGATGGATCTTGTGCTACTAAATCCTCATTTACCGCCGGAGAAATAGGCTCATCTACTTCAATCTGTGTTCCATAATCATTCAAACAAGTTCCGTCAGCGTTTCTTACACTGATATCATAGAAGCCTGCAGGAAGACCGGAGAAGAAATTACTACTTTGCCAAGTAGCTCCCCCATCGATACTATATTCTACAGGATTTGGGCTATCAACCGAGATGGTGATGGTACCATCCGTCAAGCCGCAATCGGTCACATCCGTAATGGTTACACCATTGCCCGCATATTGTGGTCCAACAGGATCCGTAAGAGTTACGGAGAGGAATTCAACTTCACAAACACCACTTGCGTTCCTAACGACGGTTTCATAGAAACCACCGGAAAGGTTGTCGAAGAAGTTCTCGTTTTGCCAAGTTAAACCACCGTCAATGGAGTATTGTAATGGCCCTTCGCCACCGCTTGCGATAATGGTAATGGTACCATCCGTCAAGCCGCAATCCGTAGGATCCGTGAAGGTTACATCCGTAACCTCAGCGGATTCCGGTAAGTTTAATTCAATCGGATTATTCGGATAAGGTACTTCACAAGTTCCTGTATTATTTCTGATGATAACGTAGTAAATACCCTCACCTAGATCGAAGTATTCTCCACCTCCTTGCCAGGTTTGTCCACCATCAATACTGTATTCGGTAAATTCACTTCCTTGTGCCGTTTGAATTTCGATGTATCCGTTGTTGAATACACAATTCGTAGGCTCCTCGAAGACTACACTAATGTAAGAAGGCGCTATCGGCTCATCCACCACAACAGGATTGGATGGTAATGTAGTAACACAAGTTCCGTCCTCGTTTCTGATAACAATGGTATAATCACCTGCCGCTAGGTCAGGGAAGATGTTACTCGTTTGCCAATCAACTCCGTTATTGATGCTGTATTCCAAACCTTCGATACCATCGGCATTGATGGTAATGGTTCCATCCGTCAAACCACATTCCGACACGTCAGCGACCGTAACCGGTGTAGCATCGAAAGTAGGTCTTACCTTATCCGTCAAGGTAATGGAGGGGAAGGTTACATCACAAGAACCGTCTTGGTTCGAAACAACGATGTTATAGGTTCCGCCAACTAAGTCTTCAAATACGCCACCGTTATCAAAGAAATTAGCACCCCCGTTTATGGAGTAAAGAAGATCCCCCACTCCACCAATTGCGGTAATGGTAATGGTACCGTCATCGGAATCACAATCCGTGGGATCGGTGAATACCGCATCCGTAATGGATGGTGCGTCAGGTGCCGTAATGATGTAAGGATTATTGGTATCAAAGATGGTACAAGTACCATCCGTATTTCTTACAACGACATTGTAAGTACCGGGTGCCAATCCTGTGAAGGAATTGGACGCTTGCCAGTTGATACCCCCGTCAATGGAATATTCAAGGGACGAACCGGTGGCAGTAACGGTTATGGAACCGTTATCTATATCACAATCATCAGCATTTACCGTTGCTACATTGGTAATAACCGGAGTTTCGGGTTCCGTGATGGTTACCGTTGTAGGATATGTAACGATACAGGTACCATCCGCATTTCTTACCAGAATGGTGTAATCACCGGGCATAAGATCCGTAAAGACGTTTCCGGAAACCCAATCCGTACCGTTATTGATGCTGTATTCCAAGGCTCCGATTCCATCCGCGTTGATGGTAATAGAGGCATCATTGGAACCACAATCTGAATTATTCTCTTGTGTAACCTCGATGATCGTAGGTAATACGGGTGCCGTCAAGGTCACGGAGGGGAATGTCACTACACAAGAACCATCCGTATTTCTAACGAATATCTGGTAAGTACCTTCGGCGAGGTCTTCGAATAGACCTCCGTTGGCAACCCAATCAGTACCGTTAAGGCTGTATTGTAAAGGACCTACACCCCCTGAAGCGGTAACGGTAATGGTTCCGTCATCCACGCCACAATTGGTCGGATCGGTGAAAACCGCATCCGTGATTGTAGGCTGGTTAGGTGCTACGATGACATAAGGATTGTTGGTATCAAAGATGGTACAGGTACCATCCGTATTCCTGACCACTACATTGTAGGTGCCCGGCTCCAAGCCATTGAAAGTATTAGACGCTTGCCAATTAATTCCGCCATCGATAGAATACTCAATGGATGTTCCCGTGGCGGTTACCGTAATGGAACCATCGTTCACATCACAATTGGTCGCATCTACTGCAGCTACATTCGTGATGGAAGGCGTTTCAGGTTCCGTAATGGTAATGGTTGTAGGGTAAGCTACTACACAGGTACCATCCGCATTCCTTACAAGAATATCGAAATCACCCGGCATTAAATCCGTGAAAACGTTTCCGGACACCCAAGTAGTACCGTTATCGATACTGTATTCCAATGCTCCTGCCCCATCGGCATTGATGGTAATGGATGCATCATCCGAACCACAATCCGAATTATTTTCCTGCGTCACGCTTAGGATGGTCGGAAGAACGGGCGCGGTAAGTGTAACGGACGGGAATGATACTTCACAGGTATTGTCCGCATTCCTCACGTATATGTTATAGGTTCCTGCGGCAAGATCCTCGAATAATCCTCCATTAGCGACCCAATCGGTGCCATTGGTACTGTATTCCAATGGTCCGGTTCCTCCTTGAGTAGTAACGGTAATGGTACCGTCATCCAAACCGCAATTGGAAGGATCCGTAAATGTTACATCCAAGATGGATGGAGCCCCCGGAGCGACAAGCACTACAGGATTGGTCGGATATTCAACCACGCAAGTCTCATCACTATTTCTTACGAAAACGGTGTAAGAGCCCGGCGCTAAACCGGTAAAAGAATTCGAGGGCTGCCAAGTAACACCATCGATGCTGTATTCAGCGGTTGTACTACCCGCTGTTGCGGAAACGGTAATCGTACCGTCCGTTAAACCACAATCCGTAGGATTGGAGGAGCTAACACTCAAACTAGAGGGTGCCGTGGGCGCCGTAATGGTCACGGTTCCACCGGGAACTTGACAAGTACCATCAGCATTCCTAACAAGGATGGTGTAGTCACCTGCGTCAAGATTCACGAAGGTATTACCGGGTTCCCAGTTCGTACCATTATCGATACTAAACTCAAGCGCACCCGCACCATCAGCTACTATAGTGATGGTACCATCGGTAAGACCACAATCCGTTACGTTGGTTACGTCCACGCTTGAAACGGTAGGCGCAACCGGAGCCGTTAGGATTACTGCTGGGAAAGTTACTACACAGGAATTATCCGCCGCGTTTCTTACGGAAATGGGGTAAGTACCCGCAGCCAAACTACCGAAGGTATTGGAAGCTTGCCATCCTGATCCATTATTATATTCATATGTACCGGAACCACCCGTTGCGGTAACAACGATTGAACCATCGTTTACGCCACAATTGGAGGGATCCATAAATGTTACATCCGTAATTTCGGGTGCATCAGGAGCGGAAATAACCACTTCCGTTCCATAGTCAACGGTACAAGTACCGTCATTATATCTTACCGAAATCAAGTAAGTACCCGGAGCCAGTCCGGTGAAGGAGTTGGATGCTTGCCAAGTACCTCCATTGTTTATGGAGTACTCCAAAGTTCCGGAAGTACCGGTAGCCGCTATGGTAATGCTACCATCATTTACATCACAATCGGAAGCATCAGCCGGAGTTACGGAAGTGATTGCCGGTAGATCATCCACAAAAACGGTTACTTGATCCGTTCCAGTACAACCAAAGTCATTGGTAATGGTAACCGTGTAAGTCGTGGTTGTGGTAGGGGAAGCAATCGGATCAAAGATCAAGTTATTATCCAAGGTACCGGCATTATCCCAATTATAGATGGTACCTCCTTGTGCGAATAACTGTATTTCATCTCCCTCACAAATGGTTACGTCCTCACCCGCATCCGGAACCAATGGAGGATGAACGGTTACCGTTTCAAAAATGGTAACGGAACAACCCGCCGTGGTAGTTACGGTCAAGGAAACATTGAATTGACCGAAGCTACTAAAGGTATGATTCGGGTTTTGTGCCGTTGACGTAGCACCGCCATCATCAAAGTCCCAAGCCCAAGATTGGATAGTAGGCGTTGAAGGTGTTAAATCCAAGAAGGACGTAGCGTCCCCTTGACAAACCTCGGAAGCAAAGAAATCGGGCTTCGGTAGTTCATTAACGGTAACGATTACCTCATCCGTTTGCTCACATCCGTCTGAATCAACGGAAGTAACGGTGTAAGTAGTAGTCACTACCGGGCTTGCCGTTACTGAGGTTCCCGTTACACCGGAAAGTCCGGTTCCGGGAGACCATGTATACGTATAGTTAGCGTCTCCGGTTACCGTTAAGGTAGTGGATTGACCTACACAGATAGCCGCGTCATTGCTTGCCGTAATATCCGGACAACAAGGAGCCGGCGCGTTAAAGAATTCCGAGTCGAAGCAAACAGGTTCGTCCACGACACCGACGGAGAATTGAACATTCGGGTTTCCTGAAGCATATAGTCCGGAAACGGTCACGGTTTGTTCTTCCGAACCATCATTGGTTACGATTTGAGAGAATCCGTCACTGGTATAAATCCTAAAGTCGCTTTCCACACCAACGTACTCAAAGGTTACGTCAGCGGAATAAGAACTCGCCGGGGAAGCAGCTCCGTTATAGGAACAGCCCGTAGGTGTAAAAGACGTAATTTCAATATAGCAGCCCCTTGAAGTAAGCGGTTCATCCGCTCGCCAATCCGTGGAATCAATATCAGGTTGATCCAAGGAGTCAATGGTAGCTACGTTAATCGCCAATTCGAAGGTAGTGGACACTCTAGTCTGGATGGATAAGATATCACAAGTACCGTTTTCAATTATCGGTACCTCCCAAATCCCCGTTATGGAATTATAGCTGCCCGAAGAAGCCGTATGCGTTACGTACTCAACCGTATTCGGAAGATTATCCGTAAGGAATACATTGGTGGCATTGAAGGGGAAAGTATCAGGCCCCGCCATTTCACGGTTACACACCACGATATCCCACCAAACGGAATCTCCTTCCGTCACTACATCCGCTTCGGTCGTTTCATCATTTTCATAAACCTCCTTGGAAATTTCGAGATCCACAAGCGGACAAAGAAGACCTATATCAATATTAATTAGACTATCCCCGTTGGATAGATAGAACAAAGGCGTAACCAGGGTAACAGGATCAATATCACTATCTAATTCCTCATCAACACCCGCAGCATCCTGAGTTGTACCAACGTACTGGTCCGCAGCTAGGTCAGGTACACCTACCGCATATTGTCCTGAGACAAGTGGCGTGAATTGATAAAATCCGTTTTCATCCGTAATAGCGGTTTGAATTGGTGTGGTCAAATCCGTACCTGCATACAGATATACGGGTACACCCTCAAGCAATTCTTCCCCGAAGTCTTGCTCGCCGTCATAATCCTCATCACACCAAACCACGTTACCGATGGATGTCCTATTCGAACAATTTACAATGGTAACGGTCTGGGTAAATCCACCCGCACAACCATTTTCATCAATATAGGTCAGATTGAAATCATAAATCCCAAGCGGATACAAGGAAACATCCACATTCGTCAAGGGATTGGTAGGATCAATAATACCTCCATTCGGTCCAGTCCAGTTGTAATTGGTTTTTCCTATAGGTCCGGATAATGCGAAGTCAGAGATACTACAATTTTCACTGGAGACTCTTCCTCCTTCCACAGGATATACGTTGATGGTAACGGTATCCACTGCGGAACATTCCCCGTTTCTTTCTGAGCGAAGTAAGTATTGGAAGGTCGCCGTTCCGGTAGTCGTATTATTGAATTGGAAGGATGTAGGTGTGGTAGTAGTACTTCCGAAGAAAGTAACGTCAGCACCGTTAATCCCTACCCACTCGTAAGTTACGTTATCCAGTGGATCGGGTCCTACCGATGGAATTGGTTCATTGGAACAAACGGAAAATTCGGATTGCGGGAACGGAACTTCCAGTACCGATTCCGCTTTGAAAGATTCCGCGGGATCACAGATACAATTGGCCAAAACGTCCATTCTTGCAAAAACATTACAAGTAAGACCGGATTCTACCAATTCCGTTCCACAGACTTGCACGGAAGCACCGGCAGGTATCGGTTGGTTGGTAGTAATATCCACCAAAATTTGATCTACTCCGTCGTCATAATCACCGTTCTCATTGGCATCGGCTATAAGGCTCACGGTATTAACCGTTCCTCCCGGAATGTCAATTAAAGATGTATTGGTTAAAGTCAAGCAATAATTCAGTTCCTCCTCACTGGGTGGCATAGCCGTGGAGGTCAGTTCTAGATCACTGATTGCTAGTGTTGGCTTTTCAACGGAAACTATCCTCGTAACCTCGTCGGAAACTGCTCTAATCTGGCAAACATCCCCCGTAGCGACACAAGTGGCGGATTGGGCGTTAAACGCTCTTACCAATATTTCATAATCTTGACATTGTTGTCCGACATTAGTGGCGCCTATCGCAAAAGTAAAGTCGGCGGATTCCCCTCCTACCATACCATCCTGCATATCTATCAGGAGCGTAGTTTGACCATTTTCAGTAATCACGGTGGGAACACCCGGTCCTGCAGGAACGGAATTGGTTCCCGGCGTGTAGGAGCCGTTTACGTAATAGATTCCTTGTGGTAATTCTATTAGAAGGCTATCATTGGGTCCTAAAGGTGCACTTCCTAATTCTATACTGTATCCAATCTCAACCGGTAATTCCTCATTACTACAAGCGTTAATGACTGATGGATCCCCAATGGCTAATTCTGATAGATACGGTGTAGCCGTACCATTTATCAAGGTTCGAGGTCCGGGCGAGAATCTATAGTTCGCTAGACTTCCGCAAGAATTATAGGCATATGAAAGGAATCTTGAGCGGGTTCCACTCGTAAATCCGCATTCGGTTTCGGTTTGGAAACGAACGAGGAAGAAGTTTTCCGATGTATTGGTAGTTCCGACAAAACCTTCATTTTGTAGAATGGTATTTTGCTCGGAGAGATTGATGGAGTAAACCGTACTTCCGTTGGAGGTAGGTTGTTGAGGTGTTTGAATCCAAGTGGTATCTCCCGAGAACGGTACGGGATACGCAATCTCGAAGGAGCCGTCAATGAGCTTTTCTCCCGATCCTAACCTGAAAAGGAAATTCAAATCGAAAAGATATCCTAAATCCGCAGAGTTGAACAGTAGCATATAATCTATTGGTTCACATAAATCCACTAGATTATTCTGCCCCGGATCCGGTTCTAAGATAACCATTCCAAGTTCTCCCGGAACAGGCTTCACGTATAAGGTTTGTGCTTGTTTACACCCTGCTTCCTCAAAGGAACCGGGCAAGCCTGCGCAATCCCATCCCACGTTTAATACGATAGAATCCCTCTGACAATTATTGGAAGTCAGACAGATTTCAATGGTCCTTGTTTCATCAATATCAAGATCTCCTATGGAAATAATTCCGAGATTTTCGGCAAATGATGCACCCGTACTAGGATCTTGAATGGATTGAAGGGTAACGGCTCCCGTAGGAGAGTCCCATGAAACATAACCATTGGAAGCGGATAGGTTTCCGATATTAGTTACATCAATTAGAAAACAAGTACTTTCTTGGGTTAAATCCTCCTCAAAAGAGTAAGGCTGAAGAATCAAATCCGGAACACCGTTAATCCTAACATATTGATTATTAACATTAAAACTATTCGGCTCTATCCAATAATGGACATCATCATACGGTGCATTGGCATCATACTGATAATTCTGGCTAGGTCCGTTAGTAAAGCCATTTAACATGGTATCTACCATCGTATATTCGGCAACCCCCAACAACCCGGGGTCCATATCAAAAATGTATTCTACATCAATATCCTTGTAGGTAAACGGAGCTTCGAATTCCGTATCACAACTCGGGCTTAAGGGCGGACCAATACGCATGACTAGACCTTCATCATAGCGTTTATAACCCATATCATCCAAAATCCCGGGGAAAGTCAAGATCAACTCATTCCCGATAACTTGGGCATTATTCGTAGCTGAAACATCGATAAATAGGCGTTCATCCACCCATCTTCCTATCCCATCTTCACCGATATTACCGTTTGCATCCCTAATTAGGAAATGAATGGATTCGGCAAATGCCAAATCGGAGTTATTGATAAATTTAACTTGCTTAGGCATAATAGGCTTACGGATTTCATAATCAAAGAAATCCACATCCCAATCACCCGACCAACCATAGTTAAAGAAGAAATCGTGATAATCATAGATGTCATTAGTGGGTTCATTATAACCATTATTATTACACTCATGTACATCATAATCATCCCAACGGTTACGAGCATGGAACCCGATATAGGTTAATTGGCCAGGAAGCGGGTTACAACCATAGTGTGTACCAAGATCATAAGGCTGATCCGTTAGGTAAAACTCCGTACTTAATGTCATATCCAGTTTACCCCTGAAATAATCCTTAATGGTAAAGAATGAATTAAGGGCAATGGAATCACCCTCCGAAAATTCATAATTGGTAGGAATAGAAGCGCATCCTAGTTCCACTAAACTTGATGTACTGAATTCAGTGATGACCCAGTTGTTTTCAGGACCACCGATGAACTGTCGAAGAACGTCACAGGTGTAAGTACCTCCATCGGCATCATGGATTTCAATATTTGCTCCTAGGGGGTAGTTTTCCTTGTCAAATGCTTTACCCCAAGTTTCGTTTCTAACCGGAATTTTTACGATGGCATAGCCGTAAGACCACGTTGTTCCGGCATCACTTACCACCCTACCTTCAAAGTCCGCACGAAGGGAGTCTCCGATTACGAATCTCTGTTCATTTACCAAATTCATATCCAAAGTCTCTCCCGGATCCTCTATACCATCATTATCGTTATCACCGATACCGAATTGGGCACGGCGATAATCCATATTGGTATGTAATAGTCCCTCACACTCACAGTTAGGACAATCCAAGTAAATATTGGAAGTGATGGGAGCATCAATTCTTTCCACACAATCGGGACAAGCAACATCATCCAATACGAAATTGGAATATTGAGTTACGGTAGTATTTCTATCCGCAATGTAATTGTCCGTATTTAAAGGGGGCTCACAGTGAGGAATTGCCTCCTCACAATCACCTACCAAGTTAAGTTTCAGACCCGCTCCATATCTAGGATCAAAAGGCAGGGTTGTAGGGTCGGAAATCCTACGATATCTTACGATAAGGGTGTCGTTTCCTCCCTCATTATCTAGATAATCCACAAAATATGGAGGGTTAATGTCTCCGGAACCATCCCGCCAAAACATATCGGGCGAGTTCAAGTCTCCTGATGTACCTGCCCAATCCAGTCCCTCGGAGATAACGTACATGAACTCTATGTAACAATTATCGCATTGTCCGGATTGAGCTTCATCAACCGAGTTTCCGCTACCACCCCAGTTCCCCGTAAAGTGAGTCAAGGGATCCGACTCACGGAAGTAGCGATTCATGTGATGAAGTTCCGTACTGGTAGTGGTATAACAAACCTGTGCCTCATCCTGATCGAAAATAAACCCGGGTGCTTCCGCAAAATTCCTGATGAAGGTTCTGGTACGGAACGCATCAGCCCGAGCCTCGGTATAATCATTGAAATAACAAGGATCATTATAAACTGTATTTTCAACAAAGTTTCCGGGGAAATTCAATTGATTGACCGAGCTGGAACAGTCCCCACAATCATTGGGAAGTCTACGCGTATAGGTAATGATAAGCGTGTCCCCTACAGGAATCTCGATACCTAGATTCGCGAATTCAGCGGAATTTACCAACCCTGCCTCATAACAATTCGCCACCGTTTGATCACCGATAGTAGTTGAAGCGGGTGAAATCGGAACAGCTACCGTAGTGCTATCACCATACTTGAAGAAATAGCTAAATGTAGTGGGATCGATTCTAAGATTATAATAAACATTCCATTCAGTGGTAAAATCCACCTCATTCAATATACCCATCGCGGTCCCCTCATTAATGAAAGCGAATTCATACGTCAGACCATCATCCTTGTAACATGCATTATATTGGGGTCTTTGATCGTAAACCGTCCTTAAGACATCATGATAATCATCTATCCTTAAATCCGGTCGGATAAATCCGTACCGGACACCATTGGTATTTCCTACATCCTCACAATTCTCAATCACACCACCGTCGCAACCAAAAACGGCACCCCTTACCAAGTCATCCGGTGTAAGATTACAATCCGTTACCAACCAAATTTCCTGAATGATCATTTCCTCGTTAAACTGGAATAAACCCGGAACATCTA
>JAHDDF010000502.1 GCA_020629475.1 Saprospiraceae bacterium | reverse complement strand
AAACTGAGGAGCCTCGTCCATTGGACGGGGCTTTTTTTTGTTGTGAGGTCGGAAGGCCTCACAATGGGGGAATAAAATACCCCATTACAAGGTCTTCCGACCTTGCGGATTACATCCGACAATTAAAATAGCGGCATCATACTTATATTCACGCCGAATAATCGTTATTACGGTATGAATCGATTTTGTATACTCCTTCTTGGTTTACTTATTCCTTTTTTCGGGACAACGCAAGACGAGGATGTCGCCATAGGTCAATGGCGTTCCTTGCTCCCCTACTCTTCCGGAAAATATGTTACCCAAACCCCTTCAGAGGTTTGGTTCGCTTCGGATTTATCCATTCTTGTAATTGACAAGGAAGAGGAATCCACTCGGTTCCTGGATAGGACCAAGGGGCTCAGTGACGTTGATATATCCATTTTGGAATACAATGCCGAAAGCGATTTGGTGGTCGCCATTTATTCCAATAGTAATATTGATCTCATCGCTGCCGACGGCTCTTCCATTTATAATTTAGATGATATAGAAAGGGATATTGATCTCCAAGGAGACAAAACCGTTTACGATATTTACTTCGACGGGAACGACGCCTACCTTTCTTGTGGTTTCGGGGTACAGAAAATGAGCTTGGATAGAAGGGAAATGGAGTATACCCTTTTTACCGGTATTAAAATCAATTCCTTTACGATTCATGACGGCACTTTCTATGTTGCCACGGATGAAGGGATTTACTTCGTTGCCGAGGACAATATCAACCCCGCTGATTGGAACAATTGGGAACTAATCGTAGGTACAAATGGATTCCCGGGAGATTACTCCTCGAATGTAGTTCATAGCCACAACGGTAATCTATACGTGGACGTGGACGATGCCCTCTACCGGGTAACGGACACCGGCTTGGAATTCATGATTAGCCGCGACGGAATGGAAATCAATTACCTATATAGCGGCAATGATGAATTGTACGTAAACCTACTTTTGCCTCCCTTTTTCCGGCAGGATATACATATGTTCCAAGATGATGGCGGCAGGGACTCCATCGTTTTCCTTCCTTGTCTTTCCGGCTCGGGCAGCTCCTTGGTGGAAGATGAGACCGGTAGGATTTGGTTCGGGGATTTCGGGGAAGGATTTACCTCTTTAGACCCTTCCGGGCAATGCGAGGACAGGACTTATAACTCCCCCGTTTCCTCCGCCAATTTCAATTCGACTACGGATGCCGACGGCACATTTTGGTTGGCTTCGGGTAGTATCGCCCCCGGCTTCCAGTTAGGGCGAATTACGGATGGACTAGCATCGTACAAGAACGGTGAGTGGACCATTTACAATCAATTTAACCGTCCGGATTTAGCCGACATGGAAGATGTAGTGGATATCCGTTACAATCCGGTAGACGGATATATATACGCTTGTTCCTTTTCCAAAGGATTGCTTCAATTCGATTATGAAAATTTTACGATATACAATGTAGTCGACGGGAACTCTACCCTTTCCGCTGATATCGGTGATACGGATCAAAATGCAAGGGTGCCGGGTATTGATATCGATAATGAAGGAACGGTTTGGTGTACCAACTACGGTACCGGAATCCCTGAACCGGTTTCCGCCTTTTACCAAGACGGCAATTGGCGTTCCTTCCCGGTTTCGGCTTCCACGCTTACACAAATCGCCGTAGATAATGTAGGTTTCAAGTGGATGGCGGCAGGCGTTAACGGATTGGTCCTTTTTGATGAAGGGGACGATCTTGACAATGACGCGGATAACCGCGTACGCTTCCTCAGTCCGGGTAATAGTCAACTTCCTTCCCAAACCGTAAATGACGTTTCCGTGGATTTGGACGGAGACGTTTGGGTAGCCACCGCCCAAGGCGTAGTGGTTTTCGAATGCGGAAGTAATGCCTTTGACGCCTCCTTCTGTCAAGGCACAAAGCGCATCATCGAGCGTGCGGACGGTAATAATGGATTCCTCCTGGAAACGGAAAACGTAAAGTGTATTGCCGTGGATGGCGCCAACAGGAAATGGTTCGGGACGGACGCCGGCGTATTCGTGATTTCCGCCAACGGCTTGGAGGAACTGGCGCATTTCACCAAGGAGAACAGTCCCTTGTTCAGCAATAGTATCAATACCATTTCCATTTCGGATAGGACGGGTGAGGTATTCATAGGTACTGCCCAAGGCATCATTTCTTACATGGGTGATGCTACCGTAGGCGGAAGAACGCATAATGCGGAGGTCGTGGTTTTCCCCAATCCCGTAAGACCGGATTACGATGGTCCTATCGCGG
Organism: Saprospiraceae bacterium; assembly: GCA_020629475.1. Lineage (GTDB taxonomy): Bacteria > Bacteroidota > Bacteroidia > Chitinophagales > Saprospiraceae > JAHDCE01. The sequence goes on along the minus strand of JAHDDF010000502.1, from coordinate 609 downwards.
TACGGGGCTTGCCTCAAGATGCTACCGTAAAAATCACGGACATCAACGGAACATTAATCTACGAAACCACCGCCAATGGCGGTCAAGCCATTTGGGACGGCAGGGATTATAACGGCCGCAAGGCAAGGAGCGGGGTGTATCTCGTATTTAGTTTAAACGAGGCTAACCCGAATAATCCGGATGGTTTGGTGAGTAAGATTATGGTGGTGCGATAGGGTAAAAAAGGTTTTACCGGGCTTTCACTTCCGCAATTTTAAATGTTTTATTGATTATTGTTTTCTCACCTAAGTAATAACAATATCCGGTAATCTTTACCTCTCTTCCGATAATACTATTATCTTTTGATTTAAAATAAAAAGTAATACATCTATCGTCATAGAAATCAAATTTATAAGGATTTTTATGACCTACGTAATACGCTGTTTTTCTCATTTTATCACTGTCTATCTCAAATGGTTCAAAAAAACCGTCAATAGAAACCCTATAGTTATACTTTTCATTTGAAAATGAAAGGAATCCAATCTCACATTTATATTGATCTTCATCTTCACGACGAAGAATATCACAATAATCAATTTTAGGCTTCCAATCGTATCTAAAATCAAAAAA
>JAHDDF010000501.1 GCA_020629475.1 Saprospiraceae bacterium | reverse complement strand
TCAATTATTCATTTTTCTTTTTTTGAACCCAAGAGAAATTCCAGGTAACTGATGGGATTATCGGGAATAAGGAAACATTAAATGCACTGATATTCGCGGTTCCTGATGTAATATCCGTTTCAGGAAAATAATAGGAGAAAAATACGTTTCTTCTATTGTAAACATTATAAATACTAAAGGTCCAGGATTGGTCGATTTTCTTATCCGGTTTATTGGGTTTTGGGGTGAGGGTAGCGGAGATATCCAAGCGGTGATAGGCGAGTACCCTAGCACTATTTCTATCCGCGTATTCAGGAACGAAATTCCCCTCGATAAAATAGAAACTACTAACGGGTGTATAGGCATTTCCCGTACCGTAAACAAAGACGGCTCCTAGGTTCCATTTATCGTTTATTTGATAGCTTCCCACTAGGGAAAGATCGTGTCTACGATCGTATGTTGCCGGGAATGCATTTCCGTCATTGATATCCGGAAAGATGCGCTCCGTTTTTGACCATGTATATCCGATCCAGCCCGTTAAATCGCCTTTTCTCTTCTTGAGGAATAATTCTACACCGTAGGAACGTCCCTCGCCAAAAACGAAATTATCTTCTACGTCTTCTGAAGGCTGATTAACATAGCTTTCTTGGAAATCTATTTGATTATCAAGGTCTTTGTAGTAAATTTCAACGGATGTTTCGTACATGTCGTCCTTGAAATTCCTGAAATATCCAAGGGCATATTGAATCCCGATTTGCGGTTCGATGATTTCCGAACTAGGCACCCAAATATCACTAGGAAGGGTAGAGGTACTGCTTGAAACGAGGTGGATATATTGGTAATTCCTAGAGATTCCGCCCTTGATGGAAGAGCCGTCGGGTAAGCCGTAACGCGCCGATATCCGTGGCTCCCAACCGAAGTAGGTTTTTACGCCTTCTCCCGCTCCGAATTCCGTTTGATCAATTTTGGAGGTGTACGGTCCCACTTGGGTAAACATGGAAAAACGAAGCCCTACGTTTACGGTTAAGTCATCGGTAATTTTCCAATCGTCCAAGGCGTAGAAACTGGTTTCGTGCGCGTACTTGGATTGAAAAGCCAAGGAGAAATCCGTATCGCCGGATTGAGCGGTAATATTCTGCGGTGTTAGCGTGTGATAGGTATAATTTGCACCAAATTGTATTTCATGATTGGGGTGCGGGTAATAATCGAAATCAATTTTTCCGTTCCAATCTTTTATACCTGAAATAACCTTAGCGGAAAATTGATCTTGCCTGAAAAATATTTCAAAATCGTATTTATTATAAATACCGCTAACGTTCATAAATAATTTATCATTAAATAAATGATTCCAGCGAACGGTGGTGGTAATATTACCATAAGGAATACGCAATTGAAAATCCCTTGCATTGGCAAAATAATTCAATACGTCATCCCCTATATACGTACTTACGAAAATTCGATCCTTGTCCGAGAATTTGTAATTGAATTTTCCGTTGATATCATAGAAATAATAATTGGTACCTTCCGCGGGCGTTCCTTTTAAAAAGGGTTGGGCTAAGTCAAAAGCGTAGGTTCTTCTTCCTGATAAAATGAATGAACTTTTATCTTTTACGATGGGCCCTTGGAAAGTTAGACGTGAAGCAATGAGCCCGATACCGCCGTCCACTTGATACGCCTTGTTGTTCCCGTCCTTCATTTGAACATCCACTACGGAGGATAATCTTCCCCCGTAATTGGCGGGCATACTGCCCTTGATGAGCGTCGTATTTTTTACCGCATCGGCATTAAAAACGGAGAAGAACCCGAGTAGGTGTCCGGTGTTATAAACGATTGCCTCATCGAGTAAGACAAGATTTTGGTCAGGACCACCACCACGGACGTAAAATCCGCTGTTTCCCTCCCCTGCGGATTGGACGCCGGGAAGGAGCTGCATCGCCTTGAAAACATCCACTTCCCCAAGGAGTGCCGGAAGGGTTTTGATTTGGTCGATGTCCATTTCTACTGTTCCCATTTCGGTACTGCGTACATTTCTGTCGGTGGGTTCCGCGGTAACGGTAATTTCCTCGATGGTGAGACCGGAACTCATATCAATGTTCAAGCGGGTATCTTCCTTGAGTTCTATTTCTATTTCGGAATCGGTATATCCGAGATATGAAACCACGACGGTATGCTTTCCTTCAGGGATGGTAAATGAATAGAATCCGTATAGGTTGGTGGTGGTTCCTTTTGCGGGATCTTCCTTGAGGTAAAGATTGGCTTCAATGAGGTCTTCGCCTGAATCGGCGTCCTTGACGTAGCCACTGAGGGTGTAGTTGGTTTGTGCTATCGTAAAGAGGCTTGCCAGCATGAGGCAAAGCGTTATGATGGGTTTCATGTATTGTGGTTCTGGTCTTGCGGAAAATCTTTACCCTTAGAACGTTTCTTAACATGAAAGGATTAAAGAAGTTGTGGACTTTTCAACCGAAATAAGTCCTGATTCAATGAATGGGCTGATTTGTCCAATGAATGGCGAAAACCAAAATACGGGTTGGCTAGTTTTGGGTATTGTATATCTTCGCATTACACGAACCGCCTACCCGTTTATGAGAAACCTTACTTGTTTCCTAATTATGTTTTTTCCCTTGGTCTTGCTTGCCCAACCGGGATGGACGGAAGGTTATATCATTACCAATACGGCGGATACCTTAAGCGGAAAAATATTCTTTGGTTCTCCCGGTCAGCGTTCCGCAAAAATCCAATTTAAGGAGACCGGTTCCAAGGAGAAAGTGAAGTACAAGCCATTTACCATCCGAGGTTTTTACGCGAACGAGAGGTTTTACGTTTCCCGGATTTATGATATCCATCCTTCCTTGTCCTATGGATTAGGGGTGTTCATGGAAGTTTTGAATGATCATGAAAGCCCGGTTCATATT
>JAHDDF010000040.1 GCA_020629475.1 Saprospiraceae bacterium | reverse complement strand
TATCCAATCCTAGGTTCTTTATGATTTCCGGTTTACCGCTAAAATCCATAACCCGTTCAACGGGAACGTCTAATTCGGGACTACCCACAAGTGCGTGTTGCTTTTTGACAAAGTCGGTAATGTCCTGTATGGAAATAATATATTCCTCGTTAAATGCTTGGAGCATTTCACCCCGTATGCCGAGTTGAATGGCGCGTCTGTCCAACTTATTCCCGAAGGGATCATGATCCGGATCCCATTGTAGTCGAACCTCGCTATTTGCTAATGCTTCCTTCCATTCTTCCTTGGAATCATAGCATTCCTCCTTGAAGGAGGAGTGTACGGCTTGCCTAAGGATTTCCTCGAAACCGTCCTTGGAAATCTCGATTGCCAAAATACATTCTTGGTTCACTTTACTTGCCCAACCGGCCCGGTACATCATCCACATGAAACCGGGCTTTATCCAAGTCATCCGGGACATGGAGTAGGACGAACCACCGAATTTTTGGTGGTTAACCGCATACCTTGAAATATGTGGATTAAAGGCTTGGTAGACAATGAGGCTTTTGGCATCGTGGTTAGAGACAATGTGTTTCCCTTTACTTGGAAGTAAGGATTGTTGTATATCGTATTTTTCGAGTTTCAAGTTCATGACTTTATATGTATTATAGGATCCCTTTAGGAACGTGCAGCGTTATCTAAGGGGATTTTGATTTCTTTATTGACGGATTTTTAATTTTGAGAATGGAAAAAGCATCCCTCAAGATTTTCCCCGAGCGATAACCGAAACACAAGAGGTTTAGTTCCGTAGAAGGAGACTAGCCCAAACGAGAAAAACACATGGAGAAATTAAGGGACTTAATTCAAGATAGACCTTTTAAGGTAGATATTGATAGGTTGTTCAAGCGAATCGTAATCGGTTGTTTGATTTTTGGAGTAGTAATATCCATTTTTCAGTTTGCTGTAGGGAATTCAAAAGAACTCTTTTCTTCCGTAGCTTTTCTCCTTATCTCTATTCTTACTTTCTTTATTGAAAAAACGAAGTTTAAGTTTTTAGCTTATCATATTCTTGTTATCGGCATTGCATTATTGAACGTTTATATGGTTATCGTCCTGGGAAGCCGTTATGAAGCAATACTATTATTATTTCCTTCCGCCTTGATTTTTTGCTTCATTTTCATGGAACGGATTACTGTTATCGGGATATACATGGTCTTTTTTTGTTTTATTCAATTCTTGATCATTTACTACAATTCCGGTTCTGACGTAAATGGTATTTCCTCACAAATGATTGCTGAATATATCAGTGTGGTAGCGTTCAACGTGATTTTCTTCTTCATGTGTTATTTCTATTTGGTAAACTTAAAGGATACCAAAAATGGCTTGATTGAAGCGACAAATGATGTTGAATTCCAACGGGAAATCCTCAAGGAGAAAAACAACCAACTTTCCAAGTATATCGCCAGTAATATCCAATTGGAAAATTATACCCATTTAGCGTCCCACGAATTGAAGGCGCCCTTGAGGACCATGAAAGGTTTTGTTGATATCCTTAAGCGGAAATTAGAAGGGAAATTGGATGTCAAGGAGCAAGAAATGTTTGATTTTATTTCCACTAGCTCCGATAAAATGTCTAGGATGCTGGATGATTTAAATGCCTTGGGAAGGGTGTCCCAAACCAATCCCGTAATGGAGAATGTAGATACGGGAGAGTTATTAGAGGAGATAAATTTAGAAAGGAGTATTGAATTACAAACTTCAAACGGGAGTTTGGAAGTCCAAGGGGAATTTCCTGAAATTCAAGGACAAAGAGGATTGCTTAAACAGTTGTTTTCAAATCTTATTGCCAACGGGATAAAGTTTACCAAGGAAGGTGTTCCGCCAAAAATTAAGATTAGTGTAGAGAAAAAAGCGGAGGATTATGTTTTTCATTTTGAGGATAACGGTATTGGTGTAGAACCGGAAAACAGGGATAAGATTTTTCAAATATTTACCCGTCTTCATTCCGAATATGAATTCGAGGGTTCCGGAATTGGTTTAGCTATTTGTAAAAAGATAGTAGACCTTCATCGTGGCAGTATTTCCGTCGATGAAAGTAGTATGAATGGTTCTAAATTTTCGGTTCGCTTACCTAGGAAATACCCTAAATATTAATGGGGTATTATTACAATAAAAAAGCCGACTCAAATTATCGATGAGTCGGCTTTTTTATTCAATAAGAATACGGTTAAAATTGTCCCGCAAGGACGCAAGTTTTCTTGATTTCCCGCGTTAAGCCATTTGGTTCAAACAATTGAATCCAGAAAACATAAATTCCGATTCTAGCTTTTTCACCGGCGTCATTGGTTCCGTCCCATTGGTAAAAACCATTGGTGGCAAGTGTTTCATTTTCTACTAGGTTTCTAACGATCCTACCTCTAGCATCAAAGACTTTAATATTAATAACGTAGTCATTGCTTTCCACGGCATAGTCCAAGCGTAATACGTCCTCGTTCCCGTCATTATCCGGGGAGAAGGTGTCATCCGCAAAAACGAATTCCTCCGTTCCCGCATCCGGGTTGGCGATGTATTGGGAGTTCAAGTAAGTCGGGGTAGCAAATCCGGCACTAGCCGCAGCGGAGTGCCAGTTGTTACGGTCGTTGGTTTCACCATCAAAATCCAAACGTTCCAAGGAAACGCCCTTGGTTTCATCCAACAACTCAAAATGCCAATCCTCGAAATAGGTGAATTTATCAATAATGGTTCCCGTAACGAACAAGGTTACGTTGCCTTCGTCCGCTGAGAGGGTAGGGAGGTCATTCGTCAACATGACGTTCGGATTCTCCACGGTATAACGCGCAAGGATATTTCCCGGGTTTTCCGTTAGGACCACATATGTTTGAGGGAAGAACAAGTAATCCGTTTCCACCGATGCGGAACCCGATGAGCTGCTCACCAAATCATTTTTAATCGTAAAATCCCCTAGGTTGATGATTTTATTGGAGTTGTTATACAATTCAATAAAATCTACACCACCCACGATTGGGTCAAACAATACCTCGTTAACGATAATGTCTCCCTCCTCAGGGGTTTCCGGTAAAGCAAAATCAACCGTATTCAACATACCGAAAGGATTTCCGACACAATCGGTAACGGTAGAGGCTACCGTAAGTTGGTAAAGCGTACTAGAGGTTAATGGCGTTGATGGATCTAAAACCAAGGTAACGGTATTGTACAATGGTGCGTTTGCGTTTGCGGAAAGGATGGTTATTCCTTGGTCAATGGAATAGGATGCGGCATCAATAGCGGCAACCGGGTCCAATGCCTCGGTGAATGAAACCACCACCGTTTGAGCATCGGAAGGGAATGCGGAACTAACGTCGGGAAGAATGTCATCCACTTCATCATCAAGTACGGAATTAGCCGCCCCGGGAGTAGCCCCTAGGATGTCCAGGCTTGCCCTCCAATTTGATGCGCCTTCGCACGGGGCGGAAGGATTGATGCGTTCCAAGGAAAAACCGCCATCGTCACGGTCGGTATCCTGGTACCACGCTCTGGTGTATTCCAAGGCGTCGCAAACAGTTCCGTCAGGCATAATTAAGGAAAGGTCATCGCCGTCATTGGTCATGGAAACATTCCCCTCCAAGACTATGGTATCCCCGAAGGAACCAAAGTCAATGCCGTCTTCTCGTTCATAAACGATTACGTATTCCCCGGGCCCTAGAACCACGAACGGGAATGGATCGGAGCTAGTGGTGCCGCTAGCGAAGGTGAAGTTTTCTAGGCTAATGATCTTATCGGACCTGTTATAGAGTTCCATGAATTCCGCCGCCGGGACACCCGTTGCCCCTGAAGGGTTGGGCATGATTTCATTGATGATAATATCATAGGTTTCTACGGTTACGGGTTCATAGTAAACAAAAGGAAGAGAAACCGGAACGACAAGGGTGCCGTCCAAATCGGCGGTTCCTGAAATTTCCAATTCATAAGAGGTCCCGTTTTCCAGTCCGCCCGTAAAGATCAATTCCACCTGAGTGGGGCTAATGATATTTACGGAGGTCGGATTCCCTAGCCCCGGAATATTATAGTTGGAGGTATTACCCGCGGTGGAGGCATCCATAGGGGTATTAAAAGTTACGACAACCTCTTGGGTAGGATATACGGCAATAACACTGAGTACCTCGGGTTCAGGAAGTGCAAAGGTCGCGGAGTCGTTCGCGGGATCAATTAATGAATTTCCTGAACAATCATTGACATCGGAAACGGTTACGGTATAAGTAATATTTCCGGATAAGGGTGCTCCAAGGTTGAGGACGTAAACATTGGCTCCTACGGCAGTAATACTTGCCGGATTTCCTATTCCGTTATCAATGTCGTAATTACTTGGGTCTAATGCTTCCGTAGCGTCCGGAGAGGTGGAAAAAGTAACCTCTACCTGTGAGTTGGATAAAGTGGTAGCGCTTGTTACCCCAAGAGAACTACCCCCTGTGGAATTATCGAATACGGAGTTTTCAGCCCCGGGTGTACCACCGAAAGGATTGGTAGAGGCAATCCAATTCTCACCGCTTACGTCACAAGGGTTGTCGGGGTTGATTCTTTCCAATGTCCAGCCGCCATCATCCTTGTTGGAATCTTGATACCAAGTGTCATCATAGTTTACTTCGTCCAATATGGTTCCTAAATCATCGGATAGCGTAATTACATCCCCGCCATTGGTTAAGGCTGCAAAACTTCCGACCACGACAATGTTGGTAACTCCTAGGGCACTGAATCCGCTTAGGTTTCCGTCATCGGTTACCACAACATATTCTCCGGGAAGAAGCAAATAAGCAGGGAGAACTTGTGGCGAGCCACCGGACGCTAAACCATATCCGTCGAGATCAATTACTTTATTACTTCTGTTGTAAATTTCTACAAACTCCGCGTCAGGAAGTCCTACTTGCGGAGTAGGGTCAGCCATGAATTCATTGATGATAATATCAAAAGGATCAGCTATTTCCCCTTGGGCAAAAAGGAAGTTAGCGGAGTCGTTACCCGTGTTTCCGAAAAGGTCATCTACTTCGGCGGAAACGGTATAGTTACTTAAGTTGGTCATTGGGGAAACCGTCAAAATAACTTGTGCGGGGTTTGAAGGATCAATCATGGCACCCGTTACCGTTACGCCACCGTTTAATGAAAAGCTTCCTGTATTGAAGGAACCCGGATCTAGGGGTTCGTTAAAAGTCAGTACGACTTCAGTAGCCGAATTAGCGGTAGCTGAAAGTAACTCCGGCGGATCATTGTCCATGAAGGTCGGGTTCACGGAAAAGTCATCAAAAAAGAATTTATCCTTCCGGGTGGAAGTATAATTACATCTTACACCGTAATAAGTCCCGGTTGTGTGCGTATCATCGAATCCGGTTCCTACCGTAGTGTATGAGGTGCCACCGGCATAATCCACCTCCAAGGTCCAATTCGAGGCTGCATCACGAGTTACCCTAACCCTTACTTCCGGAACCGAGACATCAATAACGTCGGGTGTACCCGCTACCACTACTGAGGTGGATGTTCCGGTTTGTCTCCTGAGTTCTACGAGATCATCCGTGCTTCCTATTAATACGAAGTAACCGTTAAGAGAGCCGGCAAAGTCCGTTTGATCCGAAGCCAAGTAAACCCTAGCGTAATTACTGGCGGATGGATTGAAATCCAAACGCACGTAAAATTCCCAAGTCGTATTCCCTTGGGTAGGTGCCAAGGTATAAAGTGAGGAGACCGGTGAATCGTAGTTTACGTCATTCAATTGCAATTCTCCTGTATTGATTTGGAAACGATCCGTATTCCCGAACCATTCGGGGTTCATGGTAAAGTCTCCGTCGGAAAAATTATCCGTTACTTGTGCTTGCACAAAAGGAAGGGAGAAAATAAGGGCAAGGAGAAGGGTAGGTATGGATTTCATCTTGTTCAAAATAGTCCTTGTTAAGTATACTTTTCAGTAGGATTGTGAATGGGTGCTTAAAAATAGGAAGTTCAAGGGAATAACGAGCACGGATTGACAAAGGCGGTGACCGAATTGACAAAAAGTTTATATCCTAATCTTACAATCCTTTTACGGAGGATTCGCGTTTTTCATTTCCTATCTTCGTAAAATGGAAAACCCAAAACCCAAAAGAATCAATAAGTTACTGTTAAGTTTAACCCTTGTGGTTATCACTCTTCCCCTGTTGCAGCATGTTTTTAATTTCCCGAAACTGAGGGGTTTGAAAGGTGCTTTTACTAAGGTGGAAAAGCCTAAACTTTCATATAAAAGTTGGTTGGACGGTACTTATCCTGAATCGGCGGATAAATATATGACGCGGAATTTCGGTTTTAGACCCAATCTAGTACGCTTGGATAATGAATGGAATTATGATTTGTTCGGGGAAGTCCGTGCCGCAACGGTAGTGGAGGGTAAGGAGAATTATTTGTATGAGCAGAATTATATTGATGCGTTAATGGGTAAGGACTTTTTAGGGCATGATATCATCCTTGAGAAAGTTAAATTATGGGAATCCCTTTCCGATAGCCTCAATGCAAGGGGTAAGGAGTTTTTAGTGGTTTTGGCACCGGGAAAAGCTTCTTTTTTTCCTGAGTTTATTCCCGGGGAAGACGGAGCTCCGGCTGACTCCACCAATTATTTTTCCCTTAGGGATGCCCTTGGGGAATCGGATGTCGAGCATATAGATTTTAATGGGTGGTTTATGGATTTAAAATCTTCAGCCGAATATCCACTCTACCCTAAAACGGGTATTCATTGGAGCAGGTACGGGATGTTACTCGGGGCGGATTCCTTGGCACGTAACTTAGCGGAGTTAACCGGATTAGATCTCCCTAGGATTGTGTGGAATGAAATCGAGTACGTGGATGAACGCCGGCATATCGATGATGATATCGAACAAACCATGAATATTCTCCATTCCTTGCCAAATTACAAAATGGCATATCCGAAATATTGGTACGATGGAGGTGAAGGAAAGAAACCGAGAGGAAGCATCATAGGTGATTCATATTTTTGGGATATGCTAAGGTGCGGTTTTCTTCAAAATATTTTCAGCGACGGAGATTTTTGGTTTTACAACGACAATGTCTATGATACGGAAGGCATTTTAATTGGACCCGCAAAAAAAATGGATATTGAAAATTGGTTAGAGAATACGGACGTCGTCATTTTCTTAGCAACCGAAGGAAACTTAAAGTATTTTCCTTGGGGCTTTGATTCCAGACTACACGGATATTTGACCGAGGAAAATTTTGTGGAGAAAGAAAGGACGGAAGCAGAAATACAAATGCAAATGGATATCATCCGCAAGAATGAGGAATGGATGGGTTTCGTGAAACAACAATCCGAAAACCTTGGGATTCCCTTGGAAAAAATGCTAAGACGAAACGCCGAATATTTCTTGAAAAAAAATAGCGCCCCGGAGTAATCCGAAGGCGCTCTTCCCATTTGGATTTTTCAGCATTTCGTTACTGCTGAGGAGGCGCGGGGTAGAAGAATTGCTCACTTACGACTTTGCCGTCCTCTACCTTGTAAACACATACCTCTTGGATTTGGGTTCTTCCCATTCCCTTGAAGGTAACATCATTAACCATGGAACAGGTAAAGTAAGGTCCCGCAACCGCAGGTTCGGAAATATTCACGCTGTGAACCTCTTCTACCATAGCTTCCCATTGTTTTCCTTTTTGCCTAATTCCTTCCATTCCTTCAGTTCTTGGCTGTGGAGCGAAAGGTGGCTCAATGCTTACCGCATTCTCGGAGTAAAGCTCTTCTTGTGCTTTTTCCCATTGTCCTTGACGGCAGTACTCTACTAATTTGTTGGCGACTTCCTGAGTTGTCATAATGTTTTAATATTATCTATAGTTAAACAAAAAGTTTTTCAAATTAAATATAAAACAAATTTTGTTTAAAAGATGGTGTTGCTACGCAATAAGTTGCAAAAACAGAAGATTTTAACAATAATTTTCCAAAGTCTTGGTTTGGTTTTTGCCTAAGAAAAACCCGTAGAAAACGTGACAACGGTTCCTAGGAAAAAAAAATAACTTCAAAACCATAATAAGACGTGACCTGAAGCGTATATTCTTGTCGAAAGAGTGAACCAATTTTCATTTTTATTAAAAACGTAAAACCATTATGATCAAGGAATTCAAGGATTTCATCATGAAGGGTAACGTGCTTGATTTAGCCGTTGCCGTAATTATCGCCGGCGCGTTCGGTGCTATCGTGACTACTTTCACGAGTGACGTACTTATGCCACCAATCGGTATGTTGTTAGGTGGTGTTGAGTTTGACCAATTGGCGTACATCCTTCAAGAAGGAACAGCAAACGCTGATGGTGTAGTTGAGGGGGAAGTTGCTATCCGTTGGGGTAAATTGGTGAAGGCTATCATCGATTTCCTCATCATCGCTTTTGTCTTGTTCCTTATTATCAAGGGATACAATAAAGCAAATCCACCTGCACCGGAGCCGGAAGCACCAGCAGGTCCATCCGACAACGATCTTCTTACGGAGATTCGTGACCTATTGAAGAAATAGAACACCCTTCTTTTTAAGAAGGCACCTAGCCCGCTCCCGGCATGGAGCGGGCTTTTTTTGTCCGGGACTTTCCTTTCCCCGTCGATAATCTCTTTCAATTCCGAGTTAGTTTTTATTACTTTAACCAAAAGAAAAACCGAAATCATGGAAAACGAAATCCTTGACAATAACCCCATTCATCCCCAACCCGTCAATTCTTGGCCCATTTCACTGCGCTTTGGTATCATCGGTGGTGCCGTAGCGGTGATCATGTTCCTTATGATGCATTTGTCAGGTCTAAACGATCCTTCCAATATGGGTGACCAAAGTCCCGGAAGAATTGCTACCTCATTTGGAGTTACGGGATTAACATGGGCGCTTTATGTCCTTATATATTTCCTTGCCGTACGGGCTTACCGTGAGGCGGCGGGCGGTTATGCTTCCTTTGGGGAAGGGTTTCGAACGGCGTTCATGTCCGTACTTGTAAAAGCGGGGATCGTCTTGGTTTGGATGATGGTCTTTTTCTTCCTCATCGAACCGGATTATTTCCAAGGGATGGAGGACGGTTTACGCGACATGTACGAGAACCAAGGAATGAGTGATGCTCAAATCGATACCTCATTATCCTTTGCCAAATATTTCATGAATCCTTGGTTAAGCTCCTTTATGGGCTTTATTAATACCATCATTGGCGGAACACTTTTATCTTTGCTCGCCGCAGTGATAGGGCAACGTCCCCGTCCCGTGAATTCTTGACGGCAAAGACTTAAAAATGTGGCAAAGAAATAGTAGCGCCATCATATACGGCGTTCTTACGGGCATCCTTTTTTTGGTGCTTCATGTGGTGTTTTATTACAATGGTAAAGGTTTCCTGATTTCAGCGGGATTCGTTTACGCCTTGTTTTTCCTACATCTACCCTTTATGATTTTCGCGGGGCTTTCCCTGAGGAATAAGAATGGTGGTTTAGTGGATTTTATCCCGGCATTGCGTACCGCCATGATTACCTTCCTCATTGGGACGGTATTATATTATATACAATACTATACCCTTTTCGGGATGGATGAGTCCTTGGTGGAAATGCAAAAGGAGCATGCTTTTTCCATGTTGGAACGCCAAAAGGAAAACGGCTTGATTAAACCGGAGCAATTCCGGGCAATGACCAAGGATTGGGAGAATACGGATATGACTCCTCGTTTAAGTCACCTCCCTTTTGACTTCATTATTAGAACCTTATTCGGTTTTGTCTTGGGTGCCTTGGCTGCCGTTGCCGTAAGGCGATAATTAATTAACCTTTTACCACAACACCGGCACGCTTTTTTGCGTACAAATCAATAGACATTTTTAGGATAATTTAAAATCCCTATCTTCCCCCTTCGATGGAGAAACCGCTTGATATTTCCGTAGTCGTCCCCCTTTTTAATGAGGATGAATCCCTTCCTGAGCTTACCGCTTGGATAGCACGGGTAATGGAAGAACATGATTTTTCTTATGAAATCGTCATGGTAGATGATGGTTCCAAGGATAAATCCTGGGCGGTAATCGAAGACTTGCAAACGAAAAATTCTAACATTAGAGGGATTAAGTTCCGTAGGAATTACGGAAAATCCGCGGGCTTAAACGAAGGGTTTAAAGCCACGAAAGGAAAGGTGGTTATTACCATGGACGCGGATCTTCAGGACAGCCCGGATGAAATCCCTGAGCTATACCGGATGATAGTCATGGAGGGCTACGATTTGGTTTCCGGGTGGAAGGCAAAACGTTATGATCCCATTTCCAAAACCCTTCCCACCAAGCTCTTCAATTGGGCAACCCGCACCATGAGCGGAATCCACTTGAATGATTTTAATTGTGGTTTAAAAGCCTATCGTTCCGAGGTAGTTAAAAGTATCGAGGTTTACGGTGAGATGCACCGCTATATCCCGGTTATCGCCAAGGCGGCGGGCTTCGAGAAAATAGGGGAGAAAGTAGTCCAACACCAAGCCAGAAAATACGGCACCACTAAATTCGGTGGTTGGAACCGTTTCGTAAACGGGCTATTGGATTTATTGTCCATCTATTTCATGAGCCGCTTCGGGAAACGCCCTATGCACTTTTTTGGTTTGCTGGGTATTTTCGTCTTTTTCATAGGTTTCCTAATTCTATTCTATTTCTTTATCGATAAATTATTCCTTGGTGGATACGGTGCGGCGGAACGCCCATTGTTCTTCCTGGGTATCGTAACCATTATACTAGGAACCCAATTTTTCCTAGCCGGTTTCCTAGGGGAACTCATCACCCGGAATGCCGAAGGCAGGAATGATTATTTAATCGAGAAAGAGATTTAAATTAATTAAAAATTAAGAATGAATAATGGCTAATGTTCATCATTCTTAATTCTTCATTTTTAATTATGAAATTCATAATAATCGGTTCCGCTCATCCTCTTCGTGGTGGCTTGGCTTCTTTTAATGAAAGAATGGCTAGGGAGTTAATGGCAATGGGGCATGAGGTAATTATGTATACTTTTTCATTGCAATATCCCAATTTTCTTTTTCCGGGTAAAACCCAATATTCCGAAGACCCCAAGCCGGGTGATTTAGATATCCGAATTAAAATAAATTCCGTAAATCCATTCAATTGGTTGAGGGTGGGAAAAGAGTTGCGGAAAATAGAACCTGATTTTGTAATTATTAAGTTTTGGCTACCCTTTATGGGACCTTGTTTTGGTTCCATTCTTCGTAATATTAAGAAGAACGGAAAGACTCGTGTTATTTCAATAATTGATAACATTGTTCCCCATGAAAAACGTCCCGGGGATCGCGCTTTCGCTAATTATTTCGTGAAGCCGGTGGATCGTTTTATCGTGATGTCCCGCTCGGTGGAAAAAGAGATGGAATCCTTTGTAACCAAGCAACCTGTGGTATATAAGGCGCATCCCGTTTACGATAATTATGGTGCATTAATTTCCAAGGAGGAAGCACGGAGTATTTTAAAATTAAAACCGGGAGGTAAATACATTTTATTCTTTGGTTTTATTAGAGGTTATAAAGGCTTGGATTTATTGCTTCATGCTATGGCTGATCCTAGGATAAGAGAAACCGGAATTAAATTAATAGTAGCGGGAGAATATTACGGTAATCAAGAAGAACACGAGAAAATAATTCAAGAAAAAGGCATTTCTGATCTCCTTGAATTGCATACTGATTTTATTCCCAACGATGCCGTAAAGAATTATTTCTGTGCGGCGGATATAGTGGTACAGCCTTATAAAACGGCTACGCAATCCGGCATCTCCCAACTTGCCTACCATTTTGAAAAACCGATGGTAGTAACCAATGTAGGTGGTTTACCTGAAATCGTTGGGCACGGCGAAGCGGGTTATGTGGTTCCTGTTGACGTAAAGGAAATAGCTGATGCCATTCTTGATTTTTATTCTAATAATAAAGAGGAACAATTCCAGGTGAAAGTCAGGGAAAGAAAGAAAGCTTTTGGCTGGCGGGAGTTTATGAAAACGGTTTTGGGAGTAGAGGGCTAAGATAACTACAGGTATATTACCTTTGAGCACGAAATGAAATTCTTCATTTTTCATTCTTAATTCTGATCGTGGAATTTATAGCAAAGACCTTTTTCGGATTAGAACCCATTCTTGCCAAGGAGATTAAATCCTTTGGCGGTACCGATATCCAAATATTAAAACGTGCGGTTTCCTTTCAAGGCGGCTTGGAACAACTGTATCGTTTGAATTATGAGGGCAGGACGGTCTTGCGGGTTTTACGTCCCATCTATAAATTCCAAGCACGGAGTGAGCGAATCCTTTATCATAAGATTTCCTCTTACAATTGGGGAATGCACTTTTCCCAAGGGCAGACTTTCGCGATAGATAGCACCGTTACTTCTAAGCTATTCCGACATTCTAAATACGTAGCGCTCAAGACCAAGGACGCCATCGTGGATCAATTCCGCAAAAAAACGGGAGATCGTCCCTCCGTGGATACCCGCAATCCGGATATCCGTTTGAATGTCCATTGTTTCGAGGATAACTTTACCATTTCATTAGATGCTTCCGGTTCTTCTTTACATCGCCGAGGTTACCGTGAAGGACAAACACATGGCGCACCCCTAAACGAGGTACTAGCGGCAGGGCTTCTTAAGGTTTCGAAATGGCATAAAAGCCAACCCTTGCAAGATGGTATGTGTGGTTCGGGTACTATTCTCCTTGAGGCGGCAATGGTGGCTACCAAAATGCCGCCCGGTTATCTCCGTAAAGGAAAGTACGGTTTTGAAAAATGGAAAGATTTTGATGCTTCCCTCTTGGAAAAAATCAGGACGGAAGCATTCGAGCGCATGGATTTAGAAACCAAGATGCGGATTGCGGGTTCCGATATGTCAAAAGAGGCGATTGCGTCCGCCAAGCATGCTTTGGAATTTTTGGAACTGGAGGATGCCGTTCAATTGGAAGTAAAACCATTCGAGGAATGTTCAGCTGCTTTTGAAGGCGGTTTGCTCATCATGAATCCGCCTTACGGTGAACGCTTGGAACCCGATGATATCAATGCCTTGTATAAATCCATAGGGGACGGCATGAAACAGCGCTTTCCTGGAAAAACGGCATGGCTTATTAGTTCCAACCGACAAGCCTTAAAACATATCGGTTTACGCGCGGAAAAGAAAGTGGTAATGTATAACGGCCCCCTAGAGTGTCGCTTTCAAAAATATACGCTTTACGAAGGAACTAGGCGAAGGGATTTTAATCCGGCTTTAGCGAAGCATTAAATGAACCATTAAGGGAGTTAAGAAAGTTAAGGTTGCCATTGTTCTTCATGTCCCTTAATTCCTTAATGGTTTTAATATTTACAAGTACTTAGCATAACCATTTAGCTTATTTACGGAGTTAATTCCCTTAACTTTCTTAACTCATTTAATGGTTCAAAATAAATCACTCCTCAAAAATAGCGACCACCCGTGCAGGTGCCGCCGAAGCCCCGACGATTTTCAAAGGAAACACACCAACTTTAAAACCGGTCAAAGGCAAGGCATCCAAATTCACCAGCTGTTCCATATGCCAATATTCCTTCTCTTGCCCTACCAGGTGCGCCTCCCAAAATAATTCACGGTTCCCCGTTTTTTTAGCTTGCTTGATTTGATGAGGAAGTGGAACATCCCAGCCCCAAGCATCAATACCCATAACCTTAATCCCTTGTTCAATGAGCCATTCCGTAGCCTCCGCGCTCATGCCTGTACCTTTGTGCGGGAAATCCTTGGTACCATTAAATTTATCCATGCCCGTCCGGATTAAAACAATCATGCCCGGATGTAATTCCAGTTGATTTTCCTGAAGGAAATTTTGCACGTCCTCCCTTGTGATAGGGTCAAAATCCGCCTTGTGTTTCATATCAATAACCAGCCCGGGAGCCAGACAAATATCCAAGGGGATTTGGTCAATGGTTTTAGAGGGTTTGCCTGCCGTGGTAGGGGAATAATGCCAAGGAGCATCAATGTGCGTAGTGGAATGGACACCCATTTTTGTAATGATATCATCCGCCCAACCTTGAAAACCGGAAGGGAATAACTTGAAAGGTAAGCCAAGAAATCTAATCAACCATTTTGCCTTCCCGTGTGGTTTATGCTTGATTGTAACACGCATAAACCAAGGGTCATCCTTATTGTACCGGATGGGCTTGGATAGGTCGATGATCTTCATGAACCTAATCTACGAATAAATTGTGGGCTTGTATTTTTTTGATAATATGATCCGGAAGAAAATCAGTATCCACGTACATGTAGTAATCATATCCGAACCGCAAATGCATCCTTGCTCCTAGGTATTTGCCCCAAATGATTTCACGTAAGCAAAGCCGTATTTGAAGATGTAATTCAGCGATGGGAACAATCTTGTTTTCTTGTATCCCTAAAATGTATGATACTATATTTTTGGGTAGTCCCTTGAGATATCCCTCTTGGGCATCTAAAGTTAGACTTTCTTGGTTATTCCTATTTTCTACTTCTTGAAGGATGAAGACTTTTTCCCCTAGGAAATCCGAGATAATATCAATGGCAGCGCAGTAGGCGTTTTCTATATCGAAGTATTCCTGAAATGAAATATTACCGTACTTAGGTTTGCCGATATCGGATATGGAGGTCCATTCGTTTAGCTCCGTATAATGCCCTTTCGAATTTCTTTTAGCGGGGTTGTATTTTGAAATCCGATAGGTCTTCATTTTACATTTTTAAAAACTTCTTGGTGAATATTCCCTCCTTGCTTTCTATTGAAATAAAAAGGACACCGCTAGGATAACCGGAAATGTCCAAGGAATAATTCCCGGAGCTGTTGTTTAAATTTAATTCTTGAATAAATTTTCCCTGTCCGTCATGGATGTTTAATGAAAAATCACCCGTGATTTCTCCTAGGCTTATTTCAATATTATCCCTGGCGGGATTGGGTGAGATGCTAAATGCTAAAGTTTCGATTTCCGTATTAGAAGTACTAAGGATACAACTTGCGCTTACCGTATTTTCATCCTCGATAATGCCTTGGGGTGTTAAATCTTTTCCTACTAATGCGGGATGATTCGGCATATATTTTTCCCCGCGAAATAAAGGCGTATTGATATCGCCTGTAGAATATTGAGGGAACAAGGTACTTCCTTGTGGATTTCTGTATGACCAATACAAGTTCCCGTCCCTATCTATTTCGGATAGTCTTCCAATACCGGATTCACAAATTAGGATATGCCCGTTCTCCAAAGGAAAAGCACCACTTTTCCGAAGCTCTAACATGGTTTCCCCTAAAATGGCACCGGACCAAGACCAAGTTTTTTGTTCAGGAAGGAATACGCCGCCTTGGGTAGTATAATTCCCGTTATCCGTATCGATGATAGCAATTTCGCTGGCTACGGAACTTCCGCCTAAACCATTATTAAACACCATGATTTTATGCTCATCGGGATAGCCGGCAGGTATCCACCTGGCGTCATGCTGCCCGAATAACTGTTGGTCGTCCGCGTCACCTGCCCCGTATGCTTCAGGATTACCCCATCTCCATAGGAAATCGCCGGCGGGCCCTGCGGCTTCGGCTATAGTTGTATTATGATCAATGATAAAAATCTCATCGAAATGTCTAGCGGAAATGATGATTTGATCCAGGTCGGCATTGTAATCCACGGAATTGCAATGCGTGTAGTCATTGGTTTGGAAATTAGCGTAGTTCAAGTCCAACTTACCGGGTGCAAGTGCGGTATTCCCATAATTTGGGAGGTTACTATCAAAATCCTGCACCAAATGATCCGCGAACTTCCAAGCCCACACCACATTTGCCTCATCCGTCCCGACCGGTTCTAGTTCCACCAAGCGATCCATTTTAAAGTTATTGGCGGTGTTGAGAGGGTCTCTTCCTAGTGCCACTATTTCCTCCTGTGTATACCTATCCGCCAGCAAACAAAGAATATTCCCGTTAGGCATGGGTTCTATATCATGGTGCTGGGGGAAGCCATTGTCATTCATATTAAATGACCAAACCAAATTGTCATCCCAATCCCTAATTTCAAGATTATTCAAACCGGCTTGAAGAATGTTCCCGTTGTCCAAAAGGTAAGCGATAGAACCGGGCTCTTGCGTAAAGTTCCATTCCTTGATTTTTTGACCACAATTATCAATCAAGTATACCTTCCCGTTGGGTTCAGGGTTGAAAAGGGTGTAACCCGGCGTTACCCCGTCTTGATTATAGAGTAAACCAATAACGGGCTGCTGCGCGATGATGGTCAAGGAGAAAAATAGAAATAGGCTAGGTAGAAAAAACTTCATGTCCATGAATTTTCCGCAAGGTAGGTCATCACCATGAATCGAGGAAGCCGGAGGGCTTTTCATGTCTTCGGAATGGCATAAAAAAAGTTGTATGGGGGAGGTTCATGCGTTCTTTTTCCGGGGATGGATGTGGTAATAAAGTTACCATTCAATTTTAAAAATCATTCTTACCCAAAATGTGAGTATAATGTTTTTGGAATTTCATTCCTTATTTTTGGGCATTCAAAAAAATACACGCTCTTCCCATGAAAAGAATTTACACCCTACTACTGTTTTTGATCCCGGTATGCCTATCCGCGCAAATTACATTTGACCAAGCGGATTTGCCTGCACCCGGAACTACTTACACCTTCTTAAATGATACCTTGCCCGATGGCATTATGCCCGGTGCCGCAGGAATGAACCAAACTTGGAGTTTTCCATCCTTGGATGCGCATACATCCGTGGGTTTTGCGTATGATGATCCATCATCCAGCGCAAATAGTGCCGCCTTCCCTGCTTCAAATGCCTTGTTGACCATTAATGGGAACTTGGAATTTTTCGCGGAGAATACCGCAACCCAGCAAAGCTATATCGGGACTGCCGGGGACTTTACGGGCACGGGTGTCCCATTAATTTTACCATTTACCGATCCTCAGGTTCAATACGAATTCCCCATGACAATGGGCTCTACCTTTTCCGATCCTTACTCCTTTACCGCTACCATTGACGGTGCGGATTTCGGAGTGGATTCCGTTAGGATTACCCAGTCCGGTACAAGGACGGTTACCGTTGACGGATGGGGACAAGTAACCACGCCATCAGGAACCTTCGATGCGCTTCGTCTCTTTATTTCCGATGTAACCGCTACGGATGTTGATGCCCTTACCTTCGGTTTTTGGATTGACGTGCAGGATGATACGGGACTTACCGAGTCTTATTCTTGGGTCACGGAATATACCAATGGCCCGGTTCTGACCATGGACATGGACGAAGCTACCGGAGAGGTGACAAACATCTCCTACGCGGATGTTCCTAACCCGAATCCGAATGCACCTGCCGCTAATTTTACCTATATAAATAATGGAAGCGGGAACATCTCTTGTACCGATGCCTCTACGGGAATGATTGATACTTACGTTTGGGATTTCGGTGACGGAAATACGTCTACTACTCAAAACCCGAGTTATACTTTCTCCGCTTCCGGGACTTACACGGTTTGCTTGACCGTTTCCAATGATTCCGGTTCCGATACGCATTGCGAAAGCATTACCGTTTATCTTGCCCCAACCGCGAATTTTACCTTTGATTTTCCGGGTGGCGACGGCAACGTTGATTTTACCGATAATTCCTCCAATATCCCTACCTCTTGGGCATGGGATTTCGGTGATGGTAATGTATCCACCATGCAAAATCCGGCTCACACATATGATCAGCCCGGTACGTATACCGTTTGTTTGACCTCTATTAATGCAGGGGGCTCGAATACTTATTGTGAAGATGTAACGGTTGTTTTCTCTCCTCAGGCATTGTTCTCTTTTACGGAAACAAATGGCGTAAGTGGAGGTGTTGATTTTACGGATAACTCTTTAAATTCACCAACTTCTTGGTCGTGGGATTTCGGTGATGGAAATACGTCCACCATGCAAAATCCTTCTTATGTTTTCGGTGCTTCAGGAGTATATAATGTTTGCCTTACGGCAACCAATTCCGCAGGTTCGAATCAAACCTGCCAAGATGTTACCGTTATCTTGACTTCCTTGGAGGATTTGGATGAAAATATTAGTGTAAATATTTTTCCCAATCCAACCATTAGTGATTTTAATATTGAAATAAAAAACACCTCATCCTTGTTTGATATTGAAATAAGGGATGCTGTTGGTAGAGTTGTTTCTTCAAGAAATAACTTGAATGAAGGTGTTCATACCTTTAATACCAACCAATTTTCAAA
>JAHDDF010000500.1 GCA_020629475.1 Saprospiraceae bacterium | reverse complement strand
CAAATCAAATATACAGATCCGCATTTTCCTTCTCCTTGAAGGCTTGTACCTGAGCCAAGGCATCCGGTACCACATCACTACACATCACGATTAGAGAACCGTCCACCGCATTCGTGATGGCAGAATCAATCGCCTCACGCTCTGATTTGAAAATCTGTACCTTCTTATTCGGATCCACTTCCTTGATGCCATCCATCAGCATGGCAATCAGCTCTTCTTCTGTCCTTCCACGCAGGTGTTTATCCTGACGAATGATGATTTCATCAAACATCTCAGCAGCCATCCTGCCCATTGCCTTATTATCTTCCTCGCGTCTATCTCCGATACCAGCGATGATGCCCACCTTAGGTTTTCCATCCAGATTCTCAATGAACTTGTGAAGGGCTTCCATTCCGGCAGCATTATGTGCATAATCAAGCAGCACATTGAATTTCTTGAAACGGAAAAGGTTCAAGCGTCCCGGCGTTTGTGAAGGCGAAGGAATAAAGGATTCCAAAGCGGACTTGATTTCACGAATATCGAATCCTTGCGTATAAGCCGTCAAGGTAGCCGGAAGTACATTCTGAATCATGAAACGAGCCTTGCCGCCATAGGTCAAAGGAACATTCGCCGCCTTCACGACACGCATTTTCCAATTTCCCTTACAGATAGTAATATAACCGTTTTCATAAATGGCAGAAATTCCATTTCTGTCCGCATGGCGTTTGATGCGTTCATTATTCTCATCCATTGAGAAAAGGGCGATGTTGCATTTCACATTCTCACGCATTCCATATACAAGGTCGTCATCGGCGTTCAGGATGGCATAACCATCAGGCAGCACCGTTTCTGGAACAACACCTTTCAGGCGAGCCATTTGTTCTACCGTATTAATACCTCGGATACCGAGGTGGTCAGGTGCAAGATTGGTCACCACCGCCACATCGCAATTATGGAAACCCAGCCCGGCACGAAGCAAACCGCCCCTAGCCGTTTCAAGCACCGCAAAATCAATGGTAGGGTCTTTCAGTACGAACTCCGCACTTGCCGGTCCCGTGCAGTCGCCTCTGTCCACCATGTGGTTTTGGATGTAAATCCCGTCCGAAGTCGTATAGCCTACTTTCTTACCATTCATTTTCATCATGTGGGCGATGAGTCGGGTAGTGGTGGTTTTTCCGTTCGTTCCCGTGATGGCGACTATCGGAATCCTAGCGGAAGTCCCCGGCGGATACATCATATCCACTACGTGTCCGGCTACGTTTCTTGGTATTCCGTTGGTAGGAGCGAGGTGCATCCGGAAGCCCGGACCCGCATTCACTTCTAGCACCGCTCCACCTGTTGCTGATACGGGCTTTGAAATATCCGTTGTCATCAGATCAATGCCACAAATATCCAAACCAATCACACGGGAGATACGCTCCGCCAGGAAGATATTATCCGGATGCACGATGTCCGTCACATCCGTAGCCGTTCCGCCCGTACTTAGATTGGCAGTGTCCTTCAATGCTAAAAATTCCCCTTCCGTAATGACAGTGTCCAAGGTATAATTCTTGGCTTTCAGCAAATTCATGGTCATATCATTGACCTTGATTGCCGTAAGGACTTTCTCATGCCCGTATCCACGCCTTGGGTCTTCATTCACTTTGTCAATCAATTCCTGGATGGTGGATTTTCCGTCACCCACCACATGAGCCGGCGTTCGCAATGCCGCCGCCACCAATTTATGGTTGATAACTAAAAGACGATAATCATCGCCAGTGATGTATTTTTCTATAATGACACTACGTGATACCTCCTTGGCAGCCTTGAATCCCTCAAGGGCTTCCTCCCAATTCTGGATATTGATGGTAATGCCTCTTCCATGATTCCCATTAATGGGTTTTATGACCAAAGGATAACCGAGATAATCCACTTCCTCACGGAGTCCTCTTTCGCTTCGGATGATTTCTCCTTTCGGAACGGGAATGTTGGCTTGTTCCAAAAGGTGTTTGGTGTCCTCCTTGTCACAAGCGATTTCCACACCGATACTACTGGTGGTACTCGCCACTGTGGCTTGGATTCTTTTTTGGTTGATGCCATAACCCAATTGGCACAAGGAATATTTATTCAGCCGGATCCAAGGGATTCCCCTTGAAATGGCTTCATCTATGATAGAACCCGTACTAGGGCCAAGGCGTTCACGCTCTCGGATTTCACGCATTTCCTGCAAATCCTTCTCAATGTCGTATTCCCTTCCCTCTGCGATGGCTTCCGCAATTCTTACGGCTGCCTTGGCGGCGTATTTTCCGGCGGCTTCCTCTAAATAAGAAAAGACCACGCTATATACACCTTCCTCCCCGAATCCCCTCGTTCTTCCGAACCCGACCTCCATTCCGGCAAGGCTCTGAATCTCTAATGCGATATGCTCGATTACGTGACCCATCCACGTGCCGTCCTGCACTCGCATATAGAAACCACCCGCACATCCCTCCGAGCAGCGATGCTCATACAAACCGGGTAACATGGCTTTCATGCGTTCAAAGAAACCGTCAATCTTATCCGTTGGTTTCTGTTCATAATCTTCCAGGTCCAAAGTCATCACAATCAATTTGTGTCTTCGGATAGACCAATAATTCGGTCCTCGCATGGCTCGGATTTCTCTTATCTTCATCTTATGTAAGGTTTTAATGGATTGTTTTGTTTGTAAGCGAAGCCTCCTTGTGATTATCATTCTGAAAGAATGAAATGATATGGATTATTCGGAAACGATACCTTATTGACAAATTTAATTAAATCCCTTAGATGCTTGTAATTGAAGGACGGGTATTTTTGAATTTACTTTTTCAGACCGCTCCGCTGAGGGGCAAGAGACCGTCACGCCTTCGGCGTGACTGAGAGACAAGAGACACAAATTGGAATATTATGTGTCTCTTGTCTCTCAAGGCAGCTTG
>JAHDDF010000499.1 GCA_020629475.1 Saprospiraceae bacterium | reverse complement strand
CTTTGGATAACCATTCCAAGGACATGGGTATTAATGGAAACGTAATGATTGTACGTACCCGGTTCCTTGTCACGGGTTAAGGTAGCCGCAAAGGCATCTTGTGAACTACCCCAAGCTACGCCACGTCCCCAGCGGTTGATATCGGAATTAAAATCACCGTAATCTTCATTGAATGCTACGCCGGATGACATCTGAAGCACATCCTTGATCTTGACGCCATCATAAGCGGAACCCTTGAGTTCCGGAACGTATTGCTCTACCGTTTCATCAATGGATTTGATATGTCCCTCAGCTACCGCTATACCGAACAAGGCGGAAATAAAGGACTTGGCAACCGACCAAGATATATTCCTTGTAGACTCCGAATTTCCTAGGAAATAATTCTCGTATACCAGGCTATCATCTTGCAGGATAAGAAGCCCGGTGGTGTTTCCTCCTTCAAGGAGAAATTTGGTTTCCGTTTCCTCGCCGTAGTACGAATAGGTATCGGGTAGGGTGTAGGAGTCCCCCTTCGGGAAAGTGTATGGATTATCTGAAGCTTTTAAATCCGAGGAATCCCAAATCTGATTAAAAGAGCGGAAATTCTCCACGATATTCTCCGCCTCGAAAAGCGTATTGACGTGGTTCAGCCTTTTTAGTTTGGGGAAGAAATAAATGGTTAATCCCACCAGTACTACAAGGAGTACCAGGGCTATCCTTTTCAATGCCTTTTTCATGAATCCCGATTTTTATAGAATCAAGTTACGAAAAAACTATACCCCCTTAATCCTTCTCCAAAATTCAGCGGCATAATTCCCGAATCCTCCCTCGAATTCGGGTGCTACGTTTTCCTGCTCCACAAAAATGCCGTCTACGGAATCCTTGATCTTGAATACGAATTCGTAAGCATCACGGTCTACCTTCCAGACGTTCATGGGACCGAATCTCAAATCGGCATATTCGATATGATCATCCTTTTGGCTTAAGACATAAAATCCATTGGAGAACCATTTTAATATTTCATAATTCTTGGAACCCTCCAAGGGCGTGCGGAGTGTTTTGTCCTTTACGATTTTGGTAAATTCGACATCCTTGTCCTTGTCGAAATGGGAATAGGAACCGATATAATAAGCATCCTCCGTTTCGGCGATGGACGCCCAGAGTACTTGATTTAAAGGTGAAGGGTAGGACATATACCTTTCGTATTGTATCCCTTGATCCGCCAAGGAGTTTTTCATCACGGAATTCACCATTTGCTTGTTGACCAAAGAGAACATGAGGTAACCCGTACTAAGGATAAGCCCCAAACGATTCCAAAATCTTCGCCTTGGATTTTCCCGGTTGAGGAACAGGCATACCAATAGCCCCAAACAGAGCGGAATGGTATACAATGGATCAGCTACAAAAATGGAATCAAAGGCGACCCGATAATCCGTAAACGGCAAGAAAAGTTGCGTTCCATAGGAGGTAAAAGCATCAAGGATTGGATGAGTAACCAACGCCAAGAACGTAAATAAGAGCCATGCCTTTAATGTTACGTCGGCATGTTTTTGAGTGCCGTTCTCAATTTGTTTCTGTCGGCTTCGCTTGTGGAACCACTGAAATATGTATGCCAAAATAGGCGTAGCCACCGCAACCCCGAAAATGGAATGGGATATTCCCCGGTGCAATAGGATTTGCTGAATGGGATCATTGATGGTAAAAAGAACGTCCAAATCCGGTAGGGTTCCTAGGAGCCCGCCTAACCAAATGGCTTTGTTTCCGATTTTCTTTCCGAGAACCGCTTCACCTACCGCGGCACCTAATGCGAATTGAGATAATGAATCCATGTTGAAATAACCCTTTTTGAGCAAGGTAGTTCAAATAGGAAGCAGGATTTAAACTTAATTTCCGAATGGTGTAATTGTGTAACTGAAGTGTATTATTTTTTACTTGGAATGTTCCAAGAGGATTTCCTTCTCAATAATATCCAAAGCCTTAATATTCGTGGAAGCGGGAAGTACTTTCGGTGCTTTTCCCGCTTTCATGGCTTCTTTCCATCTAGCGGCGCAAAGGCACCATTTATCACCTTCCTTTAAGCCCGGAAAATTGAATTCCGGAAAAGGCGTGATTAAATCGTTTCCTTGGGATTTGCTGTATTCCAAAAACGCCATGTCTACCTTGGCGCAAACAACGTGAATGCCTCGGTCATTGTACCCGGTAGTACAGTAGCCGTCCCTGTAGAAACCGGTCAAAGGCTCCTTGGAACAAAGCTCCAATTCCGTTCCTAATATATTTTTTCCGAAGGCATCGTATTCAGGAAAATCCTCCGTATTTCTACCGATAAGTACGATACAAACCAAAGCGGCGAGGGCAAGGCTGATGCTTACGAAATATCTCATTTCCCAGTTTATTTACCTTGTAAACAAGGATTTGGGGAATGGGTTTTGTTAATCTGCGAGAAATGGAAATTGTAGAAAATGATGCATAGGAAGAAAAAAGAAAACTCAAAAGACAAATGATACTGAAGTGCTTCCCTTCTTCTTTTCATCTAGGAAAAGAACAACACAAAAACATGATTAGTATAAAATGTTTTAAAGGTAAAAAGGAAGATTAAAGTAAGCCTTAAAACATATTTTACCAAAGTGCTTCCCTTCTTCTTTGCCTAGAGGCAAAGAAGCAAAAATCATCCTTTCCTAATTTAGATAGGAAAAGTGGTACACAACCGATATTCCGGCCTTAGCTGGTTTAGCGTAGGGAATCCTTTATCTCCAAACCAACATCCGGATAATTCGTAATCAACCCATCCAACCCAAGCACCATTAACCTTTTCATTTCCTTCGGGTCATTAATGGTATATTGCCAAAGCTCCAAACCTTCCTTTCTTACACGCTTCAGAAACTTAGTGTTTATTTTAGTTAAGCGCCCGACACCCATCGCAAAGCAACCCGCGTTTTTTGCC
>JAHDDF010000039.1 GCA_020629475.1 Saprospiraceae bacterium | reverse complement strand
CTTTTTTAAGTTGTGATTCAAAGGTCTCAAAGGCTCCTAATCCTTCATTGAAATGTCCAAAAGTTATGTGGAAACGGAAAAATAAATCCAATAATCGGGCACGGGTAGGGTAGGGTGATGTATCATCCTTGATAACGCGATGCAAAAGGACTTGGATACCCTTTTCGACCAACTCCTTCTTGTATTGCCGTAATTCCGCATCCATCCAAGTGAGAACAGCGCGGTTTAAGTAATCCTGTTCCTTGAAAATTTCGGATGAAAGCAGCCATTTTACGAGTTGAAAGGAATATTCGGCGGCGGATTCGTAATCCCGGGACAAACGTGCATATATGGACCGGTTCTCCAAGTATTGCCTGCGCACCTCATAGCCTGTTTTAGGGCTGATTTGACGCTCCAGTAAATTCCCGATATCCAGCCTCAATAAGCGCAAACGTTCCGTTCCTTCAATCTCCCCGGATTTATTTTCCCACTCTTTCATTTTTATGAGCGGAAGACGATGTTCACGTAATTCAGCTATGGCGGATAAGCAAAATTCCGTTTCTTGCTCCGCCTTAATGGATGATAATCCTAGCCGATGTTCTTGATACCAAATTTCAGGAAGGAGATCATAGCGCTCGTTTTCCATGAGAAGCGTTCTAGCTTTCTCCAATTCATCTATGGCAAGCTCCCTGAGGTTCTTTTTGGTAAGTAAATCCGCATTGCTCAGCGCATCCAAAATCTTTTGGGAAACCGACTTACTACTATGGAAATCCCTGAGGGATTTGATGATCATTTTCTTGAGGTAGTACTTGGTTTCCGCCAGATGCTTTTTCCAGTCCTCCTTGGCGATTTGTGCCTTCAACTCTTTCTTATCGAAGACGATCATTCCCTCTAATATGCGGTATAATTTATAGTAACGACTGGTCTTATGATTCCCGTATCCGGAAATGAACAGGTTGAAATGGCGTTTCTCCGCCTTATCCATGGAATGGATTAACTCGTGGAGTTTATTCCTGCTCGGTTTTGGATTCATCAGTGTTTTTGACGGAAGGACATTGTTTTACAATGCCTTATGAAAATATATCCAAATATATGTTTTTTGAAAATATCAGGAAAGTCCTTTAACAAAGAACCCGAATCGGATAACCGATTCGGGTTCAATGATTATTATATGGTTTCGCTACCTAATATGTAGCATAAATCGTTCCGGAAATGATTTAAGAAATGATTTAGCAAAACTATTTTGGCTAAACCCTACTGACAACGATCCTTCCCTGCCTTGGCTTTTCCGTGAAGTGAGTTCTTGTACTCGTCAGGTTTCATGGATAGCGCTTTATCGTAATAGCGGAGTGCCGTGGAACAATCACCTTGTTGCTCCTTAATGATACCTGCCTGAAGAGCGGCATTACAAGCAAAGTAATAGGATTCATTCCTACCTTTTTCAATGGTCGTATCGAATTCCTCCAAGGCGGCGGTATTCTTTTTCATGGATTGCAGAATCCTTCCTTTTCGGTAATGAAATTCCAGGATATCTTTCTTGGAGGAAAAGGACGCAATGCCGGCTTGTTCCAAAATGGAGTTCGCGTCTTTTTTGTAGCCGCCGTCAAACCGGAGTCTTGCTTTTAAAAGAATAGGGTTGGGTTTTTCCCTGTTCTCTGCCGCTTTTAACGCTTTCGCGTCCCCGTCAATGGAGTCGCTTCCACGGGTCTTGGCTTTTTCCATATAATTGAAATAGCCCGTTTCGCTGCCTTTGAGTAGTTCCGTCCATGCCAATCGTTGGTAGCATTCCTTGATGTAATTCCTGCCCCTGAAATTGATGACGTACTTATTCAGGTAGAATGCGGCATCGGAATCCCCCTTATATAATTTGCACAAACCAAGTAGGTAATCCAAGTAATGGAAAGAATGGTATTGCCTTCCCTTGGGGCGGTTCTTAAGAATATTTATGGCATCGTCGGCTTTTCCGGTGTGGATGGCTACGCTTGCCTGGGCAAAGCAAATCAAGGGATTGGTTCTTGGATCCAATTGCGGGGAACGGATGATTTTCCAAGATGCCTCGCTTTCGTTTCCAAGGTGAAGGATCAATAAGGAATACATAATGATGGTTTCCTCCTCGAATAGGAAGTCATTGTGTTTGGCGTATTCCAATACCTCCTCGATCTCCTTTCTTCCTTGTTCGATGGTGCCGCTCATCCCAACCGCCTTCAATGCCCAACGATAGTTAGGAGGGGTAGCGCCTACTAAGGAGTGCAGGATGCCTAAACTTTTTTTATTGGGAACGAAATCCGGGAATTTCTTCTGGTTATCGTCCAATGCATCAAATGCTTTTCTTACTTGGTTAGCGGCGCCGGCGTATTCCTCGAATTTTGCTTTTACCACCGCCCATTGAAGTCTCATTTCCGCTTGGGTTAACAGGTAATAGGGCGAGGATTTATCTCCGTTCTTCAGCTTTTCCATCCTTGCGTCCTTCCGCTTTTCCCATGCTTGGAATTCATTGTAATCCTCATCGATGTATATCTTGAGGAAATCAATGTAATTTTCCACGAAATAAGGCATGACGTTGTCGGGTTCCTCCGACTTCACCTGTTCCAATAGGGAGGAGGCTTCCTTGAACCTAAGGCTAATCGCCTTTTTGTACGCGTCCTTGGTCTTCGGGCTAAACTCGAAGTAAGGTTTGGCTGCGAAAGCGGCAAGGGCAACCAAGCAGAAAATTAATGTAGCGGCGGTTCGTTTCATGCTTTTTCTTTTGAAGATACTCATCCGTTTAGACGGACAAATATTGCAAAAATAACGGCTGCGGTTCCGGTTTCGATGCCCAAAAAAAGAAGTCTTGAGAGGGTTTAACTTCCCTTTCAAGACTTCTTAACGGAACCCTAACCAAGAGGGGCGTATTTATGCGCCTTTTGGTTCCTTAGGTTCTTTCCCTACTTCCATGATAAAGTCATCAACCACCACTCTACCGCAGTGCTCGCAGGCGATAATTTTCTTGCGCTGGTTAATTTCCAATTGGATTTGTGGCGGGATTTGGTTGAAGCAACCACCACAGGAATTACGTTCCACCTGTACCACGGCAAGACCATTGCGGTAGTTGCCTCGGATACGGTCGTATGACTTCAATAAGCGCTCCTCGATTTTCTTACGGGCGCGCTCGGATTTTCTACGAAGTTTATCCTCGTCCTTTTCGGTTTTCTCGATGATTTTCTCCAATTCCACGCGCTTGGTCTCAAGTTCGGCTTTCTTGCCGTCAACCCTTTCCACCGCCTTTTCCAAGGAGCCTTTCTTTACTTCAAGATTACCGCGTTCCTCACGGATACGTTTTTCGGAAAGTTGGATTTCCAAACCTTGGTATTCCAACTCTTTTTCCAAAGCCTCCGCCTCACGATTGTTCTTTACGTTGTTCAATTGTGATTTATAACGCTCGATAAGGCCTTCCGCCTCGGCGATGTTATTTTGGTGAGCGGCGATGTTATCCTCGGTCTTCTTTACGGAATTCTCAAGGTTACCGATACGGGTTTCCAGCCCCGTGATTTCATCCTCCAAATCTTCCACTTCCATAGGTAACTCACCCTTAAGGATTTGTATTTCATCCAAGTTTGAGTCAACGGTTTGTAGATCGTAGAGGTTTTTCAACTTCTCAGCAACGGGAATGTCCTTTTTTGCCATATTGATTAGAGGTAATTTACCGGATTAGTAACTGTTCCTGTTTTAAGGATTGCAAAGGTAGTAAATTTCTCGGTCAAAATCTCGTGTAAGAGGTCAATCGTAAACTGTTCGCTTTCAAAGTGCCCGATGTCCGCGATTATTATTTTTCCATCCGCATCGAAAAACTCGTGATACTTGTAATCGGAGGTAACGAAAACATCCGCTTTTTTAGAGATGGCACTGTTTAACAGAAAGCCTCCCGCACCACCGCAAACGGCTACCTTTTTTACTTTTTTCCCTAGGGGATTGGTGTACTTGACGCATCCCGTTTTCATGACCGTTTTTAAATGCTTTAAAAAAGCCTTTTCCTCCATTGGGACGGCTAATTCACCAATCATTCCGGAACCCACGCCCTCCGTGGCTTCACCGGCTTCGGAGAAAGAGGCTTTTCCGTCGAATTCGGCGGCGATGCCACTTATTTTTCCTCGTTTCACGCCGGGGAAAATGGCTTCCACAATGAAATCTCCTTCTTCGGCTCCCTTGTAAAGAACAATATCGGAGGAGATTTTTTTGATTTGGGCTACGGCTTCTTTCGCGTCTTCACCATGAAAGGCTATCCGTACCCTTTGGGATACTTTTTTTGGGGAAAGGATTTTGGTATTTACCAATCCGATGGTATCGCAAATGCGCTTGTTCACGCCCCGCTTTACATTGTCCAAATTCGTATGTATCGCAAAAATGGCAATGTCGTGTTTAATGGCCTTGATTACCGTCCGTTGCACGTAGTCCGATCCGTTAAAGCGTTTCAATCCTCGAAACACGATGGGATGGTGGGCGACAATTAAATTACATCCTTTTTCAATCGCCTCATCCACTATGGATTCAATGCAATCCAAGGAAACGATAATCCCCGTAACTTCAGTATCCTTGTGTCCTACAATGAGTCCTGAGTTGTCATAACTTTCTTGATAATTACTTGGAGCGATACTTCCCAAGTAGCGTGTTACATCCTTGATTTTCATTTATTCATCTTCTTTTTCCGGGAACTCGAGTTCAAGTTGTTCCCCGTCCATTTGTTTTTGGGTAAGATTGGATAAAGTAAGCCCTAGGAGCCTCACCTTATCGCCGTCTTGTAGATTTTCATCCGCCAATTGCAAAGCGGTATTCCTTAGTAGTTCTTGATCCCTTACTTCAAAGGCGAATGAGCTACTTCGGGTGATGGTTTGGAAATCGGCGAATTTGATTTTCAAAGTTACGGTTCTCCCGAAATTGTCCAATCGTTCCAAGCGCCCAAATAGTTCCTCTGATATATTTGAAATGGCATCTTTCATGCCTTGGAGGGTTGTCAAATCTTCCCTAAAAGTGGTTTCCGCCCCAACGGATTTTCTCTCCCTATCCGGTTTTACTTGACGATTATCCTCCGCCCGTACCATGTGGTAAAAGTGAATTCCCGCTTTCCCGAATTGCTTGGCGAGTTCGATTTTATCCCATTTCCTTAGGTCCGCGCCCTTGAAAATCCCGAAGCGTTTCATTTTTTCGGTAGTTACCTTACCTATACCGAAGAATTTCCGGATGGGTAAACCGTCCAGGAATGCCTGTGCGTCCTTGGGCAGGATAACCGTTAGTCCATCCGGCTTATTTTGATCCGATGCGATTTTGGCGAGGAACTTATTGAAAGAGACCCCGGCGGACGCGGTGAGCCCCGTTTCCTCTTTTATGCGCTTTCGGATTTCCTTGGCGATAAGCGTTCCTGAAAATAAATCCTTCTTGTTTTCGGTAACATCTAAAAATGCCTCATCCAATGATAATGGCTCCACCAAGTCCGTATAATCGTAAAAAATATTACGGATTTGATTTGAAATCTCCTTGTATCTGGAAAAACGTGGCCTGACAAAAATGATATCCGGGCAAAGATCTATCGCCTTGAAACCCGGCATTGCCGAACGCACCCCGTAAACACGTGCCTCATAGCTTGCCGCTGAGATAACACCTCGCCTTCCCGTACCGCCTACGGCAACGGGCTTGCCCTTCAATTCGGGATTATCCAATTGTTCCACGGATGCGTAAAAGGCATCCATATCCACGTGAATGATACGACGAAAGGAATCCAATCCGGTTTTTGCGGCAAATTACGAAGATTAACCCAAGAAGAATAGAATCCACCTTATTCGACGACCAACCGTAGTTCGGTTTCATCCTCTACGCCGAACCATTCCTTCCCCTCATCAGGAGGAAGGAGGGTGTCGTTCAGGTGAACGACATCCAAGTTTAAGTGGGAGGATTTGAGGAGTCTTTTAAAATGAGCGATGGGGACACGTGCCGGGAAACCGAATTCCCTGGGACCGTCCGTCCATTCAAAAACCTTGAGTTTCGGAAAGCAGGAAGATGACGCGAGTTTGCAAATAAAACCTTGGTGATCCAATCCGCCTTGTACGGATAACTCTTCAAGTGGGTGGTTTTCCCTATCCACGAAATTAGCGGTAGGGGCGGAGGGTAGCGTAAGAATTTTAAGGGCGGGCATCTTGTCCAAAAGCATGCCCGCGGCACCGTTGTCATCAAAAAAGCCGCCATAAGTAATGGTGATGACGTTCCTGTAGTGCCCCGAGTTTTGTTCTACTTCAAAAGTGTGGAGGTTGGAGAACTTCACGTCCTCCTTAATCAATAAT
This sequence comes from Saprospiraceae bacterium, assembly GCA_020629475.1. GTDB lineage: Bacteria > Bacteroidota > Bacteroidia > Chitinophagales > Saprospiraceae > JAHDCE01. Next base: position 11,996 of record JAHDDF010000039.1, on the reverse strand, counting down.
TGTGTTAGATCATAGATTCGTACGTCATTGATGCCGGCATCGGGTCCCTTGATTTCAATGGAGCCGATTACCGGAGCGTACTCGTGAGTGTTAATGATATCGCAGATGCCTTGGAACCAGTCCTCCTCTTCGGGATCAAGGTAGATGTAGATATGCACCATACCGTGATCCTTCCAAGCGGCGATCTCGCTTTTTTTGTTTTCGTCCCTATCCTTAAGGTTTAGGATGGCGATAAGTTCGGAAGCGCGTAAAGTAGGGGGGATGTGAAACGCGAAACCGGGATTTTCAGGAAGCGTTTTTGACATTTTCCTTCGTTTGATGGTTCGTTTCTTATCCGTCGGTAATCCAAAACTACAGCGCAAGTCAGGTATTTCCAAATATTGTGACAGGAAAAACCACTTTTTTGATAAAAAAACAATCGCTTTACGATTTTTGATCAGGTGTTATGCTGCCTTATGTTGTCACAAAAGGGGGGATAAAAAATATATTGTAAAATAATTTTAATTAAATTGAATATCAGTTTTTTATAAAATAGAATAAGCCTTATTAAAAACGATTCGTTTTTAATAAGGCTTATTCTAGACCTTTATTTAATGTCAAATTTCGGTTACGATTATGGTAATGGTATAATCTTCAATTGTAACAGGAATTCCGCTTAAATCAGGGTAGGGAAGGACTTCTAAAAGTTCTATTTTATAATTCCCGACCTCCTCCGGTGAGCAACAATTTTCCTCACATAGCCCTAGATAGGACATGATGAAATCGGTTGTCCCTCCGCTTTGTGTGCTTAAGTTCAATCCTACTTCCGCCACACCCTGCCAAAAACATACGGCATCAATCGGGCATCGACTATCATTAATGGATTGAAAGCTAAGGGCAACATCATTAGGGAATAATAAGGTTTCTTGATAGTTCAATTGTAGAGTGTCGCCAAAGACTTCCGTATTGTTTGAGGTAGTGCTTGGTTCATTGCAGGAACTACCGAGGCTTATGCCGATGAGGCAGATGATGCTAAGGAATAAGATACTTGGATTCTTCATGTTTGGTTATTTACCTCTAAGGACGTAGCAAAAGTATAAATGGGTTGGGCATGAACAAAAAAAGACGGCGCACCAAAAGGTACGCCGTCCAAGGAAGAGTGTTTATATTCTCTTTTTCGCGATTAGTACTTGATACTAAACTCGTAGAAGTCATTGTTGTCGGCAGCCGTTACCTCAATGTTGGTACATCTGATTAGGTAATAAGTACCGTTACGCTCTACCACGAAGGTATCACCGATGTTTACGACAGGGCTAGGATTAACATCCGTTCCTGCATTCCACTGGTCAAGAATTTCCTCGGTGAAAGCAATACCGTCGAAGGTAGCTTGGTCAAGGTTCAAGGAAGTCATTCTCATGGATGCGTTATTGGCAGGAGCGATTTGCTGGAACCAGTTTTGGTCAAGTGGTACTCCTGAATTGATACCCAAATCACGGATTTCGGCATCGCCGTCAGTGGAACCTGTTCCCACACCGAAGTCCAAATCCAAACCACCTGTTCCCGCAGGGCCGCCCGCGTTCAACAATGCACCGGTAATAGATTGGGAAATAGGTGTTCCTACAGGACCGTTAGTAGTAATATCAAGGTTTACGGAAACCTGGTCACCGTTGGTATCCTCAAGAACGAAGTTATAGTTTCTGGTAGCACCAATGGTAGTATGGCTCACCACCTTGATTTCCGCGAAGAAACCTTCTTCGTCACCGGCAGGGAATCCTGATGGGTTGCTACCGAAAGCAACATCGTTATAGTCCAAACGTGAGATATCAACTAAGTTACCATTCTCGTACACTGCCAAGGAGAATAATTGGAAATCACCGCGTGTAGCACTTAAACCTACCACGAAGGAAGTTCCCGCATCAATGGAAGGTGTAGCACCCGGCCAGAAGTATGGCGTAGTTTCAGCAAAAGCCATAGCAAGAACGGATTGTACGTCAGGTACGGTGTTTACTAGGAAGGACTCCGTTGAAGTAACACCTGCATCATCGGTAACGACGATAGCGTACTCCTTAACGGATTCATCGGAGTGAACCACGATATCAAGGGTCCAAAGCAACTGCTGTCTTTCGGCATTGAACAACAATACCGGGTTTGCCGCAGCACCGGAACCATTGATGGAAACACGGGTGTTTACCGGGTCAATATCGGAGCCTGCCTCCAAGAAACGAACGGTATTCATTTCGTTATCACCGGAAATCGCGTCCAAAACCACGGTAATGGTGGAACCGGCTTGGGCATCAATGTTGCCTTGGGTATTCCCGGCAACATCGGTAAGATTAGTGATAGGGCCGCTACTTCCTCCTGTTCCGGGACCTGTTCCTTCCTCACAGGAGAAAAAGGTAAGGGTAAGTATTGCCGCACAGGCAAGCATAACGCTCTTTAATGATAGTCTTTTCATGACGGTAGTAATTTTGATTCTAGATACTGATGAATGATTTTTTGTTAATTGAGGCGCGTTCGGTAATAGGAACGATATTAAGACCACAAATGAAGGGCTTTGATACACATTTGCCAAAGAAATTAACCCGGTTTTAAGAGATTTTTGCAGGTTTTGTGAAAGGCAGGGGAAAATATGGGGCAATTATGGATGAATCAATTACGAATGGGGCAATTACGAATTACGAATTGACCCATTACGAATTTGAAACCCAATACCTCGTAATTGTCAATTGATACATTCGTAATTGTTAATTGAAATCAAGTTAACTTGATAATACATTCGGCAAAGGGATTAAGCGCGGTGCCTTGGACTTCCGCTTCCGCGATGACCTTATATTCGGATTTTACTTTGTGTAATGCCTTGGCGAGCTTAGATATACCTTTTGTTAGGATGTTTTTCTCCCCGTATTCATCCATGTCGGATTGTAGTGGCTTGAAGGGGAGTGCAAAATCGATTTCGGTAAGTTCCTCCGCTTTCACCAAAATGGGTGCCTCAAGTACTAATGCACCAATTTCGAATTCATCCACTTTTTGGTTTTCCCTGCCCCGGATGTAACGCTCAATGAGTTTAAGTTTGATTCGGGTAACCGTTTGGGTATTCTTGGAGCCAAGAATGATGCGCCCGTCAATGAATCCTGTGGATAGTTCACTTTCTTCCGGGATCAATAATTCAATTTTGACACCCTCGATTCCCAACCAATTCTTGAATTTGTTCAACATGGTATCAAATCAGGTTTTTATGCCAGCTTTGCCCAAGGGGTTTTAGCCAGGCGGTTTTCAGCTCACCAAGGGATTTTACCAAATGGTCAAAAACAGGCGTTTCATCATTTACTACACCATTATTATATAAGGTGGAAAAATCATCCTTGTGGGCGGTTTTTAACTCACCGTTTTCCAGATAATCAAAATTCAAGCGATTGAAAAAATCCACCCCGATTTCAAAACCCAAATTTTGGACGAATTTTACGGAGGAATCAATACTACAGCCACTTGCACCGGCTACGGCTTCATCCACACCCAGTACAAGGAATTTATTCTTTATGATAAAGGCATCCGCGTGTAATGCTTGGTTATGCGCTACCCATTCCTTGGCAAAATTCCGGCAAGCCGGTAATATTTTTTCAACGGTTTCATCCGTTAGTACTTCGGAGGAAGGGTATATCCAGATTCTGGCGGAATCGGGTAGGGTAGTGGTAATGGTTTTTTGCTCTTTTGTTTCCATTATAATAAGGATTCAGAATGTAGTTTCTAAAAAGAAAAGCCTTCAAGCAATTTCTACCTGAAGGCTTTACCTTATATAAATGTCTTCCGGCTAAGGAAGGTTGAATTAAAGGCGATCCAAGAGTTCTTTTTTCTTGGTCGTGAATTCTTCCTCGGTAAGGATTCCTGCCGTTTTCAACTCACCCAATTCCTTTAGGAGTTTCATGATGTCCTCCTTGGATTCCGCCTTTGGGGCGGCATTTTGGTTTTGATTCTGGTTTTGTTGTTGGTTCAGGAACATTTGCGCCATACCGAAACCAAGCCCCGCACCGATTCCCTCACCGGCACCGCCGTTGGGGTTTTTGGCTGCTTCCTCCAAGGCGTTCGCTTGTTGGAATTGCTGGAACTTAGCCATGTCCTCCACCATATTGATGTTGGTCATCTTATCGTAGAACTCCTCAACTTCTTTTGGAAGGGAAGTGGAAGTAATTTGGAATTTAACCAATTCGATACCGAACGGATCCAAATCCTTCTGGAGGATAGGCGCGATGGTATCACCCAGTTCCGTATACTTGGAAACCATGTCCAAAACGGAAACGTTAGCCTCCGCCAATGCCTCGGCGAATTTAGGGGATACGATATCCCTTAGGCTTTCCTCGATTTCGTAAATCTTAAGTTGCGGCTTGGTTCCCGCGAATTCGGTAAAGAATTTAGCCGGGTCTACGACCTTAATAAAGTAAGTACCGAAAGCCTTCACCCGAACCTGCTTGAATTGCGGGTCACGAAGCATAATCGGGTTAGGAGTACCCCATTTCAAATTGGTGAAGGTACGTGTACTAAGGTAGTAAACGTCAACCTTGAAAGGGGAGTCAAAGCCGTGCTTCCAACTCTTCAGGGTGGTGGTAATGGGCATGTTTTGGGTGATAAGTTCGAACCTTCCCGGTTCGTAAATATCACCGATTCTACCCTCGTCCACGAAAATGGCGGTTTGGGATTCCCTCACGGTTAATTGAGCGCCGTACTTAATGTTAGCGTCGCGGTCGGGGAATTTCCATAAAACGGTATCATTGTCGGATTCAACCCAATCAATGACTTCAATCAATTCGCCCTTGATAAAATCTAAAAGTCCCATGTTTTTTTACAGGATTTGGTTTGATGTGTATGAGACCTATATATAATAGGTCTACTAAACGCGATAAAATAGGGTGCTTCATTTGCACGATGACAATATACCGCTATCCGGACGGGAAAGCCACTTTTTTCGATAAAAAATGGATGGCAAAGGATATATAGGCAAACTAAATCGGACGGAGTCGAACATCTTCTTGACGAAGAATTATTCAAAATTTAACAATGAATCGAAAAAAAAGGCAAAGGAATTTCTTGGGTAAGCGGAATTTTACCCTAAATTTGACAAACAGGACTAGAACAGAACACTAAAACAAAAACTGATCCATTTTTTGTAAACACCAAGGATTTAACACAAAAACTTTAGCGTAGTCACCCTCCTATCTGATTGTTTTCCTACCTAAGGTTTATTTGATCCTTTCAGTTTTGTTGGTCTTATTTCTTTAGAACAGAACCTACCCGGGGAAAGCCCCGGGGTGAAAATCTATTTGTTTAACCTAAATTTTGTGTTATGAACACCAGATTCATTGTGGCTTGTGCTACGTTTCTGCTTTTTGCGGGAACAATAATGGCTCAAGCACCTGTGAAATTGGAGCAGCCTACTAGAAATGCTCCGACTTTCACGCAGAATGTTGTTTCCCAGGTTACAGAGTATGTGCAGTCCAGCCTTACTTATGTTCAACCTGCTGTTGAAATGATTGCGACGAATAAAACCGATAAAGCGGGTAACCAAGTGATGGTACCGGCTAATATCGAGGAAATTCAACGCTCTCAAACCGTTGAGCGCCTTGCAAAAGGAAAAGGAAACCGTTTGGCTGCCGACCATGAGCTTGCTCCTGCAGTTACGGCACGTAAAGCGCAGATCCAAGTCCAGCGCAAGTTGCAAAGTGATTTGAAAAGCCAAAAGGAGAAATCCTTGAAGGCAGAGTAATTCTTTCCTATCGAAAAATTCGACACATGAAAATTCTAAACAATATTTTTACACTAGCATTGCTGTTTACCGCTAGCATTGCTTTTGCGCAGACTACCGTTTATACGGGTACTGCCGATACTTGGACTCCGATGACCGTTGCTGGTGACGGAGCGGGTTACTTTACAGGAACAGGGCTTGCCGGTTATGATGATGATGCTGCAGGTTCCGGCTCAAACCCTGCTACCCACACTATTACGTCTCCCGTAATTGATTTAACGACATCCTTTGGTGCAGGTGAAACCACTGTACAGGTTGACGCGAATCTTGCGTACCAACATTTTGGTTCTTCATCCTTGGTCATTGAGTATTGGGATGCGGATGCAGCGGCATGGGTTGCTTTGGAAACTTTTTCCGCGACTACACCTAACGGTACAACCTATAATGACGCAACCGTAACAATGGATCCGTTCCTTTATTCATTGGATATTAGTACTTGGACCGCTACACAATTGGCAGGGTTCCAATTACAATACACCTACGATGACGGAAATGGTTGGCAATGGGGTTATGCTTCCGGTACGAATACCGTAACATCTTTCCCGAACAACCACTTAGATTGTGATGAGCCTTGCGTAGAGACTTGTAACGCTAATGGTTACGTTTATGCCAACTTCGACGAAGAAGAGGCGGCATTTGGTGATGGTTCAAATCCTTATCCGGAAACTACCGGTCCTCATGACATCATTCCTGATATCGTAGCTGATGGATCCGGAACGACCGTTACCGTGTGTTTCGATTTTCCTCCTGCCAATCTTGATGATGACATGATGGGATTCGAATTGGTTTACTCTACCATCGATACCGGTGGTGATGGTGCACTTGCCAATACTTTGGATATGACTGTTTATCAGGATATCGGCGGTACTTGTACTACCTTGATCGAGTCAGGGTTGAATACCTATGGTCGTCCTGAGTTCATGAACCCTACCGGTATTCCGGGAGTCGACGCAGGTGCTTATGATCCTACTGTTACCATGACGGCTTGTGTAGAGTTGGGTTATGATGCTATCAACACCTCCGGTGACCAAATTACAAACATCAATATCGTAGGTTACGGTGGTGGACTTTGTGACGGTTGCGGCGTTGACGCATTCTGTACTACTTCCGGTATTTATCCTGACTACGCTGCAGCTAACGCAGCTACGGATGGTTGTAATCCTGCTGAGGTTCGTGATCCTGCAGGCGCTACCGAGACTTACTGTCATAGCTTTACTACTCCGGCATCCATGCCTTCTAATGAAGTAGGTTTTGATGCGGTTGTATTATTTGGAGCTCCCGGTTGTTCCGGTGGTTTCTTAGGTGAAACTTTACAGGAAGAGAACTGTGGAGCTTTTGTTCCTGTAGCGGGTATTGATGCAAACTCCGGTTTTGACTTGTTTACTCTTGCACCTAATACTACTTACGAGTATTGTATGACATGGGAAACTTCCGCTTGTCTTTCCGCTAACGAGCCTTGCGTACGTCCGTTCTTCGGAATTGAGGTAGTTACTTGTTCTACCGGACCTGCTTCCTTCTGTTACGGAGACAACATGACCAACTTCTTGGGTATGGTTATTTGTCCGGATGCTCCGGGTGAGAAGGTTGAGGCTATCGTTAATGCGGGTGGTACTGAAGCTGGATGGGACGATGTAACTGTTTATTCGGCTCCTCCCGGAACCCCTGTTGCAGGTTTGACAACTATTCTTGATTCTTCTCCATATGATGTAAATGATATGACCGGATATGGATGGGATTCTCCTGTTGACGAATGTTTATACTTCGTGTTCAACTCTGATGGTGGAGTTTCTTGTGGGTCCGGTGCTCGCCCTCCATTCGAAATCGAGTGTTACTCCGCTTGTCCTTCGACTTACAGCATCACTCCTGATGTAACTACGGTTTGTTCCGGTGGAACAGTAACTTTGACTCCTGATGTATGTCTTTTAGACTTGCATAGAAATGATTTCGGTACGGGGCACCTTCAGGCAGAGCACTTAGATTTTGATTACTATATTTATAATGACGGGACTACTTTTGAAGCACCGGGAGGATATGATCCACTTCCGGCTACTCAGGAGAAATACCCACTTTCTGACGCTAATGTAGCACCTTGGGGTGCAGGAGGTAATGGTACTCTAGGTTGGGGACCAAATGCTTGCGATCCTTTTGCTGCTGCGGTTCCTGTTAATCAAACTTGTGATCCTATCGTAGTTACCTTATTTATGGTACCGTTTGATTATAATGTTGAGGATCCGACAGGTACTTTCGGTACTTACTTGCCGGCTTCCGACCCACGCTCTTGTGGTGTTCTTAGGTTTGATATAACTGTTGATCCGGAGCCATTCACGGTAGCGGTTGTTGCTGCGCCTGATTGTGCGGGAACCGTACCTTCCGTAGAGCTTCGTGCAGCTGACGGTACTGTTTGTAGCTCTGTTACAGGTACAGCAGGAATGGATATGCTTGTTGGTTGTGCTAGTGCACAAGATGGTGCCTTGGCTTGGGATTTCACAGCAGACTGGACTTCAATCTGTACTCCTGCTCCAACCAACTTGGTAAACTCCGCATCTTCTGCTTGTGCTTGCTTGCCGGTAGAATTATTGTCCTTTGACGGACGTGCTAACGGTGAAGTAAACCAGTTGTTCTGGTCCACTGCATCCGAGGAAAATACTTCCCATTTTGAAGTAGAAGCTTCCGCTGATGGTCAGACATTTAACACTATTGGTGAAGTTAATGCTGCAGGATTCTCTGCTGATGTACGAAACTATACTTTCAATGATGAGCGTCCAATGGCAGTATCTTACTACCGTTTGAGAATGGTTGATCTTGATGGTACTTATGAGTACACGGATGTTATCCGCATCGAGCGTCCTATCGAGGGTATCAATATCGGTCATGTACGTCCGGTACCAACCAAGGGTCAAGCTGTTATCCAATTCTTCTCCAACTTCAACGGTACGGCTAACTTCGTAATCACCGATGTAAACGGACGTGTATTAAGCATGCAAAACATCGAGGTTGCTGAAGGTACCAACGAGCACGGATTCGACTTGGGTCAGTACGCTGACGGAGTATACTTCGTATCCTTGATTAGCGGTGACTTCCGCTCCGTACAACGCGTAGTGAAGTCCGGATTCTAATCAGGTAAAATGAATTTTATGGAATCAGGTATTTCTTGATTCTTTAAAAATACCGAACCCGCACCAAGGAAACTTGGTGCGGGTTTTTTCTATTCTTTCAGATAAAATCAGATACTTATTATGGATTAAGGGAAGGGTAATTTCCGTATAACTATCCTTTTTCCTAAAAATTGAGTAGATATCATTTGGGATTTATACCGGTAGTTGTTCAAAAAAGTCCCCGTTTTTGTAAACAATTTTGGAAAAGGCTTTATCTCAGCGACTTATTTGTTTTTCATTTTACTTTTTTTCGGTAATTTTATCGAAACAATAATCGCGAAAGAGCGAAACTACATACTAGAGAAAACTTGAACGGTCCTGTAAAACCTACGCCTTTAATATTTTCCTTCCTTACCTTTTGATTTGAACTATAACCACATAGCTTAGGTCCTAAACTACCCGCATTCAAGTTATAAGTCGGTTTTGTATTAACTGCCTGGAATACTCGTAAGGTATTCCTAGGAGATACTTATATAATTACTTGATTACAAAATAATCCTGCTATGAGGCACCTTTTTACACTTACACTACTTTTGGGTTTTGCCCTTTCCTTGATGGCGCAAAAGCCTACACGTACCATACCACCAACAGGAATGGTATCTCCTTTACCTGAAGCTGTCACCACGGACTTTACTTCCGGTATTACGAATCTTGGAACCAAAAACTTTGATCCTCACCAATTGTCACTATTAGATCCTAGGGCGGCATGCGCCACTACTTCCGCCTTCGTGGATTTGGCATCCACCCCTTATACCACGGATACCGATGCCGATTTCGTTAATGACGGTTTTGACGATGGTGATTGGGTTCGTATTTGTATTGATATTACGGATTATGAAGCCAATAGCTCCGAGGATTGGTTACACGGGATAGCCATTGAGTTCCCTGCCAATTCCGCATTCATGGAAACTTCCGTTACCAATGTTTCCGTTACCGGAACGGATTGGGGACCGGATTACCAAAGCTCGTACTGGGATGACGGTGCTTGTTTATTCGGGGGTGATTGGATTTATGTTTATGAGGAGTGGCTCTTTTGTGATGCGGCATGTGCCGCAGCCAACGGCGTAGATATCGGCGTATATTTAGATCGCGGTATTAGCACCTCCACCTGTGATTTTTGGGGCTCACCGAACAACGATTCAAGCCCTGCCGCCGCGGCAGCTGCCTTGGACGGTAATCCTTTTAATAATTACGGTGTAGGTTCCACCAATTGTAAATCCTGTTTTGGACATCTGGAATTCGATTATTGGAATATCACCAATTCAGCTTGGGCAGGACCCGATACCGGACCGAATGATTTCCAAATGTGTTTTGATGTCCAAATCGATTGTGGCGGAGATTGTTCTACCGTTACCGGAATGGTAACCGTAGCGGCTACTTCCGACGGTCAAACCGGAGCTTGGGACTCAGGCCCGTTTGCGGATAACTGCATCGATCCGGGTAACGAGGTTCCCATTAACCTAGGAACCATTATCCAATCCCCGGTTGAGTTATTGTCCTTCACGGGTCATATACAAGGCAAGAACAACGTTCTTCGTTGGTCTACCGCCTCCGAAATCGATAACAGCCACTTTGAGGTACAAGCTTCCACGGATGGTTTGCGTTTCGAAACCATCGGGGAGGTACTAGGTAACGGAACCACTTCCGAGGTGTTCCACTATACTTTCGTGGATGAATATCCCGCTAAGGATATGTATTACAGGCTTCACCAATGGGATTATGATGGAGATAATGAATACTCCGACGTAATCCGCGTTTCGCGCTCCAAAGGTGCCTTGAGTATTAATACCATTTACCCCAATCCAACCAACGGACCGCTAAAAGTTGATTTCGTTTCGGAAACGGCCGAAAGCATAGACGTTATGGTTTTGGACATGATGGGAAGGGTAGTGACCCAATCCGTATTTGATGCGGATAACGGGAATAACTTCCTTGAAATGGATGTTGCCGGTTTAGGAAACGGGGTTTATTTCCTTTCTTTGACTTCCGGGGACCACAAAGAGGTTCGTAGATTCGTTAAGCAATAAGACGAAGACCCAATAAACGAAAGAAGTATATCACAAAGAAACAGCAATACACCCTACTGATGTATAAGGGCATTCCTTCAGGGATGCCCTTTTTCTTTCTAGGAAACCTCAAAAAAATGGTGAAGAACAGGAATTATAATACTTTTTTCCAAGGCTTGAATTTGGAGGGAATCAAAACATGGTGCTCCTTCTCCTTGTTTTCTTTTCTAAAAAAAACGATACCCATAAAAAACAAATCCAAGGAAACCCTAACGGAAGGATGTTTTATGATTTCATTCCATGCCTCTTCCATCCCTTTGGACCAATGGATATCATCAAAAACGAATACTGAATGCTCATGCGCGTAAGGCAGGCATTGCATGAAATAATCAATGGTGGGTTCTTTTTTGTGGTTCCCGTCAAAGAACACGTAATCCAGTTTTTCAAGGGTTTGCAATGCCTTTGGAAGTGTGGTTTCAAATCTTCCCGTTAGACATGAAATATGCTTGGCTTTAACTACATGGAATAAACCTCTTGCTACTTCGGAAATATTGGGGCAACCCTCAAGGGTAATGAAATTCGCTTCCGGACGGGCAAGCCCTTGATAAAGGCTGGTAAGTCCTAGGGAAGTCCCGAATTCAAGCATGGTTTCCGGTTTGTAATGGTGTACCATTCTAAATAACATCCTTCCTTGGGACGCGGGAGAAACGGCGGATTTGGCGATACTTGAAATACTTCTTTTATTACTTGAAGTAGTATGCGATCCCGCCCCGAAATCGGTGACGTTTATAACACGCTTATCCTTGAGTAATTTCTTACGCAATTTCTTTTCCAGAAGGTCGAAATAATAATATTCCCTATCGTCATCCAATACGTTTTCGCAAAAATCATAAAGGAAAGGGGAGTGCGCTACGTAGCGGGTTTTTGCTTTCGTAAAATACCTTAAATATCTGCCAATGATGTTTAATTTCTCCAAACCAATCAAGTGTTCATGGGCTGCTTGTAGGAATCGCAAGGTACGAAGGTTCAGTAAAATAACAACGGCTCCGGTGCTTGCACCGG
>JAHDDF010000498.1:1159-2924 GCA_020629475.1 Saprospiraceae bacterium | reverse complement strand
AAACCTATTTCTTGGATGGATGTGGTAAGCAAGGTGGCATCCGCGCCTGTACTTCGAATCTCCAAATCCGTTTCTTGCGGATCGATTCCTAGGACGTTCATGAATTTCACTTCGTAAGCTTGCGGGTCCGCGAATCGGAGGGAGAGATCATCGATGACGATGATTTCCACGGTTAAAATCCTTCCGAAACCATTGATGGTTCCACCGTCCGTTCTTGCGAAAGCAAAATGAATGGCATCGGAAACTCCGGGTTCCCACTTGTCGAATGTCAGCAAATCCTCTTCAGGACCGATAAGACCAAAATCCCAAGTAACCGGCTCGATGACTTGTTGGACAAAGGCGGTATCAATATCCAAGGAGAAAGCCAGTCCGGTGAGGTTACTTACGGGGTTATCCTCCTAAGAAAATGTCGATTGTGATGGTTTGCCCATCCGTGTACGTGGTTTGATCCAGTTGGGCGGTAAGGTCGGGGCCTATTAGGTTATTTCCTTCTTGGGCACCGGTGAACAAGTCATTTTGTTGCCCAAAATTATCCCCGATAGGGAAGATATCGAATTCATCAGCGAAGCCGTCGCCGTTGGAATCCGCGTGCTTGAAATTGGCTCCGTTTACCGGAAAGAAATCCGCCCAATTTTCCGCTTCCTTGGCACTCCAATCCACATTTGCATCGGCACGGAAGGGGCCGGTTGCTCCTTGTGCTAATCCAAGGGGAAGGACATCATAGTGATTGGCTACACCATTATTATTGACATCCCCCGGCCACACGCAAAAATTGGAACAATCTTGCCCTTGCACGAAGCCGGATAGCAGGAAAATCAGGATAAGTGATAAGAATATGTTTGCCTTGTTTTTCATGACGTTTTTTTGAATCCCTCAGGATTTATCCTAAATGTACAGGGTATTAATGGGTAGGAACTGATACAAAATATTGAAATCCTGTTATAAATTTTAATAACAATAAAAATTCATAATATTGTAAGTCAGTTATTTATCAAAAAAATAAGATATTGGTTTTGCATTGAAAGAACCAAAAATCATATCGTACCTAGGGGCATTAGCGGAAGGGGAAAGGAAGAAATTCCTAAAATTCGTATTCTCGGATTACCACAACGAGCATAAGGTTACCCGCGAGGCGGTGAAGTTTATCCTTGGGCAATTAAACAAGGGGAAGGCTTTTTCAAAAGAGGCTTTTTTTAAAAAACTATATCCGGGAACCGGCTTTGATGATCAGAAGGTAAGCAATGTCCTTTCCTACATCATGCGGCTTTTTAAATCCTTCCTTTTGGTAAGAACGCAAGAGGACATGCCGGAAGAGGAAAAACTTGCCTTTATCCAATTCCTGTATGATCATGATCTTAGCGAACACCTAAACCGGGAATACAAGAAACTTAAGGAGACAGATGGATTAAAGCTTTGGCAAAAAGCCAATTCCATCATGGATACCCAGGCATTGAAGGATAACGCCAAACCTACTACCCGTTTTATTGCGCAGGCTGATGAAGCCTTAACCTTGGGTTTTTTGGAGGAAAAATTCAAGATAGCTTGTGAAATGATTTCCCGAAAGGAAATAACAGGGGATAAAACGGAACTGGACTTCGAGCTTACCGAAATACTCAGGACCTACTTGAAGGCAAAATCCGGAATTCTTGAAAAATCACCCGTACTCACGCTATATACGAGTGTTTATGATATGATTAGAACCGGGGATGTTTTCCTGTTCCATGCCACCAAACAAACCTTACTTGAAAAAGAAAAACAACTCCAA
>JAHDDF010000498.1:0-1059 GCA_020629475.1 Saprospiraceae bacterium | reverse complement strand
GTTAAGTTCTCCGACGTGTATTATCATCTCAACATTAACGTCATATTGATTAAAACCTACCTTGCCCTAGAGGAATATATTTTATTGGATAACCTCCTTGATACCTTCCGTATTTTTCTCTTACGGAATAAGAAAATCCCCAATTACCAAAAACGCTTGTACCAAAACCTGATTCGGTATTCCAGGAAACTAGCGGGCATACAAGAACAAAAAGGAATGATTTCCAAGGAGGATTACAGGGAGAAGCTAGAGACTTTGCATCTTCAAATTTCGGAAAAACGGAATACGATAGCCCTGGATTGGTTGTTGGAGGAAAGTTCCTTGTAGTTATGAAAAACCGCCTTGCTCACAAACTTCAAAACAGGATTTACTCAGGATTAACACCCGGCGTGTCAATTCTTCCTCGGACATGGTACATCCTTCCTTAATCCAAGAACGAATAAGCGTTTTTAAACCCATTAGCATGAATTCCGCTACTTGGGTAAGATCCGTTTCGGGCATATCGGGATATAGCTTTTTGATAACCGAGCCCGCATTTCCTACGCTCGTTCTAAAAACTGCCTCTTCTAATCCGGCACGTTGAATTAAAATTACGAATTCCTTCTGCTCCAAAATAACTTTTAAAGCCGTGCGCACAACCTCCTCCAAAGTTTCGGGTTCCTCCATTTCAAACATGAGGTTCTCGAAAAGCTCCATATCCTTTTCTATGAGGATATCATCGATGGAATCATAATTACGATAGAAGGTTTGGCGTGCTACGCCCGCTTTTTTAGTTAGTGCGGATACCGTGATTTTCTTGTATTCCATTTCACGGCTCAAAATCAATAAGGCCTCATAAAGCCATGCACGGGTACGCCTTACGCGGACGTCTTTCGGTTTTCCGGGTGAATCAACATTTTTTTCGGACATTACTAGGTGCTACAGTTTCGGAGATAGCAAGAATATACTTGTATATCTACCTTAATAACACAAAGTTTCAAGAGCGGTTTTTAAACCGGAGGGATTTCCTCACAAAAAGTACAAATCAATAAATTCCGTAAACTTTGTAAATCCTTTGCC
>JAHDDF010000497.1 GCA_020629475.1 Saprospiraceae bacterium | reverse complement strand
CGTAAACGGCTTTGGCTTCGAAGCCGGCATCGGTTAGGAGTTTTTCCAGGAGTTTGGCTTTTTCGTAAGCGGTTCCGCCACCGTAACGGAGGCAGCCGTCTATGCCCCATCGTAAATCATTATAGTTATACTTCTCACCTGAAATGCCTTTATATTCCACTATTCCCGGTAAGGTTTGGATTTGATCCCGAACGAAGGCGAAAATCTTCTCCGGATCTTTGGTTGCTACCGCATCCTTGGCTCTTGCGGGGAGAAAATCGGAGCTGGTTTGGAGGGCTTCACGGAGCATTTTTAGTCGCTCGAAATAATCGATGTTAGACGGGATACTTTCTTCGGTACCGCAGGAGGAAATGAAGGGGATGGATGCACCGGAGATTAAGCCTAGGGATAGGAGGGAGTTGAGGCGGATGAAGTTGCGGCGGGAGATGGTTGATTTTTCTTTCATTGTGATGGTTTTTAGTGCTTTGGTACAACCAAAGCACATCGGTGAGCCTTTGCTTTAGAGATAAGATGAAAGCATCTCGGGCACAGCCCGAGACGATCCAGCCCGAGACGATCAGAGCCGATCTATCAGATGCCGATGGAGCCGCAGAGGCAGAATTCAATTTTTATCCGGTAAGTGGTGGTGGCTCCAAACTCTAGGGTATTAGTGAAATTCCCGGTGTAGACTCCTTTTCCAAAATCCTTTCTTTGGTTCTCTTTCCTTCCACTTTCTATATAATTCCAAGCATCTAACTTCAATGTCCCGTCGGCGGAAGTGTATATTCCTCTCTTTGGTCCGCTCTCTATCGTAAATAGAATATTTCCTTCGGTTTCCTTTTCCTTGGTGAAGGTGTAAGAACCTTTTTCGAGGTTGTAGCCATTTGACGATACCATCAGTGCTGCTACATTCTGACTTTCATCAAAATCAGCAATAAACGTGGATGATTTCCCCAAGCTGGAGTATTCCGAAAATATATCCGCCGTGTTGATTTTATCCAAGGGGATTTCTTGGGTCGATTCTCCTTCAAAGGTGTATTTAACGTAGGCTTGTTTACCGTCGCATTTTTTGGGTGAAGCATCATCCAAGCGAGAGGTACTTTCTTCTTCGTATTCTGAATCCGCGGCACCGGTGCCGCAGGAGAATAGGAAAAGGCTTGCTAGTAGGAGGTAGGAGAAATATTTGATGGTTTTCATGATGGTGGTTTTATGGTACTTTGGTCGTACCAAAGCATATTAGAAAAAGGCATCTCGGGCACAGCCCGAGACGATCGGATCGGAGACTGAGCCGATCTTTTTGTCTAAAATATGAAATATTAATTTCCAAGCAATGGCGCCGCTATTTGCACTTTTACGGGATAGCGTTCCTTTATTTCAATTTGATAAATAAATTCAATAATAATTCCGTCATTATTATTTACCCTATGGGAGAATTCGGTTTTTCCTTCCTCATTCGCTTCCAATAATTCATCAATGGAATATGATTTTCCTTCACGGGAAATAAAGTCGTTATTTTTTCCTTGATTTACGTTTAATAAGGAATCATCTAATTCCATTAAATCGGAATAAATAATAAGTCGGGAAGTTGCTTTTTGATCCAAGGGGAAATAAAAATTAAAGTACTCCTCGGATTGATTATCTATTTGATTAACCCTTACGGTTGGCGTTCTTCTTACCACAAATAATTCGTCCATTTCATCTTCATACGAATACCATAAATATTCGTTTTTAAAATTAAAATTAGACCTTCTTGTATTGGATAAAAATTGCCCTTGGGTCAAGGTATTCATATCGTGATTATTGGTAATCGCTTTTAGGAACCCATTGGGTTCTATTACTTGGTCGGAAATACCGTCATCCGTTGAAATCGGATTTATCTTTTTCATTTTTACATATACATCATAACCCAATAATTTAGGCTCCTTGGAAGTTACCGTAACGCTTACGCTTCTTCCGGGATCGTGGCGTTCAGGCGTAACAACAGCAGATGGATTAGATGCACTTGGTGTAGCGGCCCTGCTTGAAACATTGCCTGTGTATACCTCCTCCATCGGAGTATAATTCTCCTTGTCTACAATTCTCCAACGGGTATGTTTTTCCATGGTGGTATAGTTGCCTACTTTCACTCCGTTTTCCCATGCCATCTTCATTTTTCTGGCAATGGTAATACGGCTCATAATGTAATATGAACCATCCGCATTTTGGGTAATGCGGAATTGTTGGGACTCGTCGTAGCCATTAGGCAATGGTCCTTCCGTTATAAAGTCCGTTCCTGATTTTTCATCATTATCTTTTAAGGAAAGAAAAGTTCCTTTTGTATTAAATAACTTGAAATATCCATTCCTTAAAGGAACAATTTCCCAAGTATCCCTGCTTCCTGAATGTACTTGTTTTTCCAAGCAAGCTCTATAATAATCCGAGTCCGTATTACAAACCGTCAGGAAATGATTCGGCTTCATCATAAATTCAATAACATATTCCTTGTTACGGTCAAAGGTTTGCGCTTGTGCGGAGAAGATAATTCCGATTAATGTTACGATAAGGATTGCGGTATTTTTCATTTGATGTGAGTTTTTAATGGAAATTAAGAATGTGTGCATCTCGGGCAGAGCCCGAGACGATCGCAGTTTTGTATGTCAGCTCAGTCAGGAGACTGAGCCGATCGCTAGTGTTTTAGGATTTTGTGGGAATATGTTTTTTCATCGGTATGGATGAGAATGAGATAAACGCCTGCCGGATGTTCTTCGAATGGAATGCTGCCGGAATAGGGCGCTTCATATCTAGTCCTGCCTAGCATATCCACGATTTCCACCCTTTCGATGTTTTCATTTTCACTGATAACAATGAGTTCGTCTTGAACAGGGTTGGGGAAAATTCGCCAACCTTCGTCTAAACCTATTTCTTGGATGGATGTGGTAAGCAAGGTGGCATCCGCGCCTGTACTTC
>JAHDDF010000496.1 GCA_020629475.1 Saprospiraceae bacterium | reverse complement strand
TTATCCTTAACAAACGAAGACCAGTCCTTGTATTTCTTGCCCATCTTAGCCAATGGACCAGTAGATTGATAATAATGACAAACAGCGGCACCTAGGGCATCCGTTGCATCAAGGGGATAATGATCCAATTTACACTTCAAAATGCTTTCCAACATAGCGGCAACTTGCTCCTTTGACGCATTCCCGTTTCCGGTAACGGATTGCTTGATTTTTTTTGGGGAATATTCCGTTACGTCCAAGCCCATCGTAATAGCGGCGGCGATCGCTACGCCTTGTGCCCGCCCCAACTTCAACATGGACTGTACATTCTTCCCGAAAAACGGTGCTTCAATGGCTACATGAACAGGTTCATTATTTTCAATGACCTCCTGTACATCCAAGAAAATCTTCCGGAGCTTTTCGTAATGATCGGATTCCTTTTTCATATTGAAGGTTCCCATATTGACTAGTACCAATTTACTTCCTCTTACTTCAATGACAGCATACCCCGCCACATTGGTACCGGGGTCAACACCTAAAATCCTGTATCTTTCTTTCTTTTGCATGGGAAGGTAATATCCGTTCCTTAGGCGGGAAATACAACTAATGTTAAGTATTCATCGAATTCCAAGTAAGTAAATCCCATGTTACCGCAATTCCCTAACTTTGCTTTTCCCTACAAATAAAACTTAAGCACTAAAGCATGAACGATTTTGAGGAGCGCATCATTGGGATGTATGATGAAGGAAGGGAAGGACCGTTATTGGTTGTCTTCGGGGGAATGCACGGCAATGAACCGGCCGGGGTATTGGCGCTTCAAGAAATGTTCAAAATGTTGAAGCGAGAACCCGAACACAATCCTCGTTTTACATTTAAGGGAAGATTGATTGGCCTCCTAGGAAACGTTCAAGCATTTAAAGCTAAAAAACGGTTTACGAATAAGGATTTAAACCGTCAGTTTACACCGGAGAACGTCAGTCGTATTTTTTCCGCCTCCACCGAGGAGGAACTGGATAGTGAAGACAAGGAATTAAAAGCTTTACTAACCTTAATTAATCAACAAATCGAGGAATACGACCCCAAGAAAATCGTATTCCTGGACTTGCATACCACTACCGCCTTCGGAGGTATTTTCTCCATCGCTACGGACGACCCGGAAAGCCAACGCATCGCGGTTGAGTTACATGCTCCCGTTATCCGTAAAATGCTTGGCGGAATCCGTGGAACCACACTTCACTATTTCAACGAGCAAAATTTCGGTAGGCAAACCGTTGCAGTAACCTTTGAATCCGGCCAGCATGATGAGGAGTTATCCGTAAAACGCGCTATTGCCGCCCTTACGAATTGCTTGAGAAGTATCGGCTGCGTAAATGCGGAAGACGTGGAAAACCGTCATGATTCCATCCTTATTGAGTATTCAAAAGGATTGCCCAAAATCGCGGATTTACTCTACTGCCACAGCATTGCCCCCGAGGATAAATTTAAAATGCGGCCGGGCTATTCCAATTTCCAAAAAATCAGCAAGAACGAATTATTAGCATACGATTTAAAAGGGGAAATACGTTCGAAAGACGACGGAAGAATCCTAATGCCCTTATACCAAAAACAAGGAGAGGACGGTTTCTTCATCATAAAAACCATTGAAGAATTCGAATCGTGACCGAAGAACAAAAAACCCCGATTACCAAGCGTCTTGCCGCTCCTTTAATCCTTTCCATTTTAATTGGAATTTTCTTTTTCCTTGTTCCCGTCATTGCCAAGGCATTGGCAAAACATCCAACTTTCAAAGGTGCCGGAGGTGATGCCCAAAACATTGCCAAGATTATCCAATCCGGATTGGTGTACCCTTTCGGGAAATGGTTGCCTAGCATTTGGGAATATGCCATTGTCGTTCCTTATTGGTTACTCATTTTCCTTTTGGTTTTCTTCGTCATTAGGAAAACCAAGAAAATTTGGAAATGGGTTTTTCTTGCCTTTACGGCGATTTACCTGTTCCTCTTTATTTTCCCTGACACTTTGCTTTTATTCGAATCCAAGAAATCCAGTGTTGCTTCCGGTAGCGTAGGAAGCGGAAGTTTAAAATACGGCAAACGGGTTCCCTTACGTGGTGACAATTACACTACCTATTCTTTTACTTGTTATCTCCTTGGAAGAACCCATGCCCACGATCCGGTAAGGCAAACGGTCTTGGATGCTTATGAAATTTGTGAGGAAACTTGCCCGGATATGGAATTCCTTCTCGGGGAAATCGGACATAAGAACGGTGGGCGCTTCCTCCCGCATCGTACCCACAGGAACGGCATGAGCGTGGATTTCATGACGCCATTGACCCGAAAGGGTAAGCCGGCTAGTAATTCCTATTTCCGTTATCACCTCTTCAACCTTTGGGGTTACGGTAGGGATTTCGATAGCAACGGAAAGAACGGCAACTTAGAAATAGATTTTGAAACCACCGCCCGCCATATACTCGCACTAGATCAAGCCGCCAAAAAGAACGGTCTTCGCATTAAAAAAATCATCCTTGCCCCTGAATTGAGACGTAAAATGCTCAAAACACCCACCGGCAGGAAGATTACCCACCTCACTTATACAAAGAATCCTGTCGTAGTTAGGCATGATGATCACTATCATGTCGATTTTGCTCGACGATAATTCCAAGCAGAAATCGGGGAATTCCAAGCACCCGTCGATAGTCAATGGTTTGGCTGTAACCGGAATTTTAACATTCCGTTAAACATTATAGAAGCCACGAACAGACTACGACATGCAAAATCAACCCACAACACTATGCAGTCAGGGCGTGACTCCAAGTTACACCCCTGGCTAATCCAGGCTTCACAACCCATTGGGCAACAACCCACTCCGATATGTTCCTGTGAGCTGAATAAGCTTGCGGAACATGGCTCGGGGAAACCGAGCTTTCTGCGTCCCAGCATCTAGTCAGGGGGTGACTTGG
>JAHDDF010000495.1:259-2939 GCA_020629475.1 Saprospiraceae bacterium | reverse complement strand
GGATTCACCAAATACTCCTTTAAATCCGTTCCGTATAAATATTGCACCACCGTTTCCATATAAACGGGATGGAAAAATACGGCATTAAACGGCGCTGATTTAAACGCGAATTGCCAGCCTCTCCCCAAGCAAAGCATGAGAAAAGACAGGGACAATAATGCGAAAATAAACTTCCCTGATTTCAAGATGAATTAATTAAATACGAACTTTCTTACCGTCTTATAATTATTGAATTCCAAGACCATAAAATAAACACCTTTGGAATGCATGGTCATATCAAAACTTGCCACGTTTGAACCTGCATTAAAATCCATATTCCTGGATTGTAATAAACGTCCGGTAGCATCCATAATGGACAAGGAACCCGAAGCGGAGGATTGTGCCTCAACAACTGCCGTAATATCCTTTTGCGTAGGATTTGGGGATAAGGAAAGTTGGTAACCGCCCTCCTCAAAATCAATGGTGGAAACGTCCATGTCTTCCGTTACGGTGATACTTCCTTCCTTGGTGCATCCCTTGGTGGTAACCGTGCAAGTATAGGTACCAAAATCAGATACCGTAATGGTTTGGGTGGTTTCACCCGTACTCCATTGGTAAGAATCAAATCCGTCTCCCGCGTCTAGTGTGGCAGTATTTCCGGCTATCATTTCAAAGTCAGGACCAAGGTCAAGATTCGGGTCCGTATCGTTGGGGTTAAGCAGGGTTAATACATCACCGTTGTAGGAAATGATTCCTTGGGGCGTCCCGTTAATAGGAGGCTCCCAAAGATTAATATTATCCGGCATGGAGAACAAATCATCCCCATCAATTTTAGGTACCACGTTTGCCGCGTTATCGGTATTAATGGTTCTTACCTCAATCTTATCCTTATCGATAAATAACCATTTTACCTGATTAAAAGAACCGCTCGCCAAGGTCCAAGCTTTGTCGTCATCCACGGTACGGAGTTCAGCGCCCCAGCCGCCTTCACCGATATACACGACCCCGTTTTCAAAATCCTCCACGAAGCCTTCAACGTTGCCCGCTTCATCAGAACGACGAAGGGGATGGGTGTATTTACACAAATGGGCATCACTTTCAATCACCAATTGCGCACCATGCTCCTCAAACAAGGGCGACCAAGCATTGGCTTGATCATCCTGTTCGTCCTTTTCCGCTTCATGCGGACGGGTTGGTCTATGGTATTGGGCAATTTTCCAAACCGCACAGGAATTGGAAATTTCATTCTCCAGCCAAGTAAGCTGATCCCCCAAGCGGGAAATCTCGGTATTGAGGGTTAAAGTATGTACTAAATTCCCGCCTAGGAACAGGGAGTAATACGCATCATCATTGGGAATATCAAAGAAATTCACCACGGACTCCGCATCGTATTCATGGTTCCCTCTAGCTACCACGATTGGCGTAAGCCGTCCGTCATCCGCAATGTGTAACTGCCAATCTTCCATCCATTCCGGCCACTCGTTCACATCAAGCGGGTGCGTAACGTCATCGGTTAAGGTCATATCTCCCCCGAAAAGCACTAAGTGAGGTCTAATACGTGCCACCATTCGATTGGCGTTTTGCCTACCGATATCATCATCTAAAACCGGGATGTCACGTGAATCGCCGCCGGCAATAATGGAAAGCCTCGTATCCGGGGTATCCGGTAAAGTTTCCACGAAATAACGTGCCGTGGTTTCTTGATCATCCTTGACAACAAAGTAATAACGCGTAGCGGGTTGAAGCCCGGTTAAACGTACGAAGTTATTGTCCATCCCCTTGTAATCCACTACCCTATCCGGGGATTTGGAATTGGCGTAGGAACCGGTATTGGTTCCGTGATCCACCGTATCCCAATAAAATATAACATCACCGGGATCGCCAAAAGTGGAGGAATTGTATTGCTCAAAACCAATGGTAACCGTAGTGGCGGGATCCGCCGTGTACATTGCCCTGAAATTTTGGATGGATGCCGTTGCCGTAAAGGCAATCAAGGAAAAAACGAGGATGGAAAACAATCGGGTTCTCATGGATCGAGTGGTTAGATTCTTGCTGATAATGTTATAAAATTAACCAATCCTACCCTTATCAAAAAATCAACCGCCGACAACTTGCATTCTTTCCCCGTTTAACCATGCTTTTAGAAAGCCTTTGTTTCTTGATAATTCCCCTAGGACAAAAATATCGGACACCTTTAATTCCTCGGTAAATCGTAACTGTTTTTTGGTTACGGAAACGGGATAATAATACCCGGATTGAATGATAAAGTTCTTGCCTTTCTCCCTTGAAACGAAGGTTACGTGATTGGATAATCCTAGCACCCACAAACCCTCGGGTGGTAATGTATTAAGGTAATCCGTGAATTCCGGGATGCTTGTAAAGGTTTTCACCTTGGCGCCTTTCCCCGTGCTTTTTATAATATTGGAAGCCGCTTGTTGTGCCAATTTGTAACGATTCACCCGAACGCCCGCATGTTTTAAAGGGGTAGAAATAAAATAACCGCAGGCCACTTGTCCTCTTCTTGGTTCATCCGTATAGCCATTAAAATCCCAAGGCGTCCCGTACCAGTAAGGAATGATTTTATCCCGCATCATATCCGCGAAGTATGTTCCTACGGAATCCAAGGAGATGATTCCTTGATTTACGCCTTTTCGTAAGGCAATTCTATCCTGATTTACCTCACCCAACATTTCCCGATACT
>JAHDDF010000495.1:0-249 GCA_020629475.1 Saprospiraceae bacterium | reverse complement strand
GGTGTTCGATAGTGTCCTTAAGTTCTTCAGGGAAGATGATTTCACCGGGGTATATCATTCGAATGAGGGGCGGTGTATCCAGTTTCGTACTTTCTGAAGACTCCGAATCGGATGATTCCTCTTGGGAATCCGGTTGACAGGCTACTACACCGAGGCAAAGAAGAAGAATGGGAATGATTCTTATTTTCACGTTTCTCTTTTTACAGATAACGGTGAAATGAGGGACAAGAACATGCCGATGATTGGGGT
>JAHDDF010000038.1 GCA_020629475.1 Saprospiraceae bacterium | reverse complement strand
CCAATTTTTGCAAGGTGCTCAAAGTATTTATCGAGGACTCGGGAAATTTTTTTCATGGTGTTGGTTTAAAAATATGTTAGCCAAACCTCCGAGGTTTCCTAAAACCTCCGAGGTTTGGCTAACCGAAGGAATCCTATCTTTGCAAGGTAAATCGAATCCATGAGAAAAATCCAGGCTGCTTCTTATCAAGTTTGTATTGGTGATATTGCCGGGGAGTTGAACCGTTTGGTAGCAGCGGGACAATACGCCAAGGTTTTCGTGTTGGTAGACGCCAATACGGAACGTGATTGTTTACCTCTATTTAAGGAACTTACGGATTTTTCCTTTTCTTCTTTTTCCGTGCCGGCCGGAGAACTCCATAAGCATTTAGGAACCTGCGAATCCATCTGGGATGCCATGTTTTCCGCCGGATTGGGTAGGCGCGATTTGATGATCAACCTAGGTGGTGGAGTGATAGGGGATATGGGCGGTTTTTGTGCCGGCACCTACAAGCGCGGAATTGATTTTATTCAAGTGCCGACGACCCTCCTAAGCCAAGTAGACGCCTCGGTGGGCGGTAAGTTAGGCGTGGATTTTAAGGGGCTAAAAAATGCCGTGGGACTGTTCAAGAATCCCCAAGCGGTATTGATTGATCCACGCTTTCTAAAGACATTGCCCGAAAGGGAGCTGAAGAGCGGAATGGCGGAAGTATTCAAGCACGGCTTAATTGCTGATAAGGCATATTGGAATATCTCAAAAGACAATACGGACTATGCTTCCTTGGTGGAAACTTCCGTTAGGATTAAGAATGAAATCGTAACGGAGGACCCTTTTGAGGACGGTTTGCGTAAAGCTTTGAATTTCGGGCATACCATAGGTCATGCAGTGGAAAGTTATTTCTTGGAAACCCCTACACCCTTATTACATGGTGAGGCCATTGGTATAGGTATGGTTTGCGAAGCATTCCTTTCCGTAAGGAAAGCGGGTTTGTCCTTAGCGGATGCTGAAGAAATTAAGAAACGAATGATTGGATTTTACGGGAAGGTGGAGATCCCTGAATTTGCCTTGCCTGAACTTTTATCCTGGATGAGAAAGGATAAGAAAAATGAAAAAGACGAGATCAATTTTACCTTACTTCCTGAAATAGGGAAGGTGAAGGTAAACGCCTCTGCAAGTCCTGAGGAAATCGAGGAGTCCTTGGCTTTTTATGCGGAATAGTGGTTTTACGCTAGCTCAATAAGTAACTGACCCTTCTCCACGGCATCCCCTTCAACAACGGCAATGGATTTTACGGTTCCTTCCCCGGTAGCCTTGATTACGTTTTCCATTTTCATGGCTTCAAGGACCAAGAGCGCGTCCCCTTTTTCGAAGGAATCACCCGCCTTGACTTTCAATCCTAATACAAGACCCGGCATGGGTGCTTTTACCTCGTTCATTTTGGCGGAAGAGGCTACGTTCAAGCCCATTTTCTTTACCAATAAGTCATATTTATCGGCAAGGGATACGGTGTGGGTGGTACCGTTTACACTCAAAACGACTTCCTTCTTCAGCTTATCCGCTGAAACGACCTTAATGGCGTAGGATTTATCATCACGGATCAAGTGGAAGCCTTTTTCCAAGGAGCCGGTAATATCCAAGTTTTCCAAATCCGATTGTTGGATATCCAAGGAGTGGGAATCATTAACGGTAGCTTCGTACTTTTTCATGGTCAAGGCTTTTGTTTTCCGATTTTACTAAGGAAATCGTACTCAAAGATGGAAAAGATGAGGTACATGGCAAAGAAGGGAATCAAATAAAGCGTATCAACGGGCTTAAAAGTGGTGGCATAGGCGGTAACGCCTAGGATTCCCCCGAATAATTTGAACATTATCAAGAGCAGTGCCAAGCGGGTAAAAGCATTTTTATCCTCGGATGCGGCAGCTTTACGCCCTGCTGCATAAGCGCGGAGCATAAACACCACGAATACCGCTAAAACCACAATCGAGAATACGAAATGTGCCTCCATTGGAGGATGAAGGTTTCCTAGGGCAATACCAAGTAGGCATACACCTGAAATCAAGCACAATCTTGTAAAAAAGGTTTTAGGAGACATACCCTATAGTTCCGCGCTAAGGTAGTGCACGAGAACGGATCATCCTTTCATGTCCCTGAGTTTTTTCAGGATCATGTTCCATAATTTGTCGTAAGGAATCACCTCCAACTCGGAGATTAGCCCGCGGAAGAAGAATGGAGTTTCCTCCAAACGCTCGTAGTACTTATCCACGTTGGAGAGCCTATCCGGATCGAACTCCGCTTTGACCAATTGCTGTAACAAACGGATGAATTGGATGGCACGGTAATATTCCTCCTTCTTGAGTTGACGGTTGGCATAGGTTTTCAAACGATCCACGCGTTCCGCAACGGCATTGTAGCTTCGTTTTTCCAAGAAGAAGAGTATCTGCGCGATTACCATCAAGACCGTAAAGATCCTTTGGTCTTTGGGGTAGAGGATAGGATCATTCAAGAAGCGTGACAAACGGAAGGTCTTCCGTTTTTGCGTCTTAAGTACCGGGTTGTAAGCGGATTGGCTTTCTATGATATAGTTAAGGTATACATCATAGATGTTCCATTTTTCCCTAACACCTGAAGGTAATTTTTTGAATTTGGTATTGTTGGTGGCATCGTTGAAAATCGCCACGGCATTGATATAGTTATCCGTGTGCAATGCGAGGAGTAGGTAGTACTCCATGAAGTCGAACCACGTTTCGCTACCGGTAGGGAATGACTTCAAGCACTTTTCCGCATTGGTACGACCGTTCTTGTAATCTTGCTTGTGAAGAAAAGCCGACATCTTCTTGAGTTGGAAGGTGGCAAGCATTTCATCACGGTAGAATTGCGGATTCTTTTCGATGTATTCCTCCGCTTTGTTACAAACGGAAAGCATCATGTCGTAGTCCTGAAGCATTTCGTATCGGAATGCCCAAACCAAGTACATATTATATATTACGATAGGTGATTCGTAGATTTCGGATAAACCAACGAGTGCCTCGCAATAGGTATCGATTTTTTCTCTAAGGTTTTGGTTCTTGGACGGTGGTTTATAGTAATTCATGACCACCCGCTGGTACAATTCCTCGGAGCGTATTTCCGCATCCAAAACGTTTTGGAACTGCTTGGAATGCTGGTCGTATTCTTCGTAGCCTTTTTCATCCCCGATTTCGGAAGCGTATCTCCTTAAAATACGGGAACAGTTTACGATAACGTCCGCGAATTTGAATTTAAGTGCCGTCGTAAGGATTTGCCTTGCCAAGGATGACGCCGTATGCGGTGCACCATTAGAAAGAAGGATTTTTACAAGGGTCCAATCCTTATTACAAGAATAGTACGCTCGGTCATAGCCTGAGGTGGAAGGCAAGTTCACGTCCAAGAAGAAGAGCGTGTTAAGTAGCCTTTTCCTAAAACGGGACTTTAACTGGCGGTACTTGTCGTCCGTGGGGCTGCTTCCATAGAGGAATGCCGCGGCATCACGGTCGTTTTTAAACTTCCCCGCCATAAGCGCCTCATAGAATTCATTGAATTTAGAGTTCTTGTGTTTTAGGGAATGGTCATCGAAGATTTCAATCTTCTTGACTTTCTTTTTTGTTACAATCTTGGAAATTTCAATGAGATTCTTCATCGACCTCTTTGGTAATTTGCCTCGTTTATGAATATAATCCTAGTTCCACCGTAATGTAAAACAAATGTCACAATTTTGAAAGGGACATTTGTGTTGTTTTTTGTACGGAAGAAGATCGGGATTGTTCCCGAAATTTGGGGGTATAAAACAAAATGCAACTGCTTAAGAGGTGTATAAGTTTGATTATCAGTGCATTGTGTTTAATTAATCAAGG
The DNA here is from genome assembly GCA_020629475.1 of Saprospiraceae bacterium. Lineage (GTDB taxonomy): Bacteria > Bacteroidota > Bacteroidia > Chitinophagales > Saprospiraceae > JAHDCE01. Next base: position 14,549 of record JAHDDF010000038.1, on the reverse strand, counting down.
GTGGTTGAAGCGTTTATTCCAAAGCTGTAAATTAGCGGGCTAGCTTGTTTTTTTAAAAATACAAATATTTTTTTAACATCAAAGTAAAATCCTTGAGTTAATGCGTGACGTATTTAGGGAAAAAACAGGCAAAACCGTACCAAAAAAGGCGAAGTCGTGAAATCCGGAAACCTTTTGTTTTGGTGATCACAAATTGAGGATAAACGATAAATGGGTTTTACAATTTGATTTTTGCCTCATCCCAAAGGGCATCCATTTCTTCTAAGGTCATGTCATCCAGTGGTTTATCCGCCATTTTTTCAATGTATTCAAATCTACTTTTGAATTTTTTATTAATTTTCTCCAAGGCGGTTTCAGGGTCTACCTTAATAAATCGGGAATAGTTAATCAATGAAAAAAGTAAGTCACCGAATTCCTCCTCTTTTCTTTCTTGGCTCATTCCTTTGGTTTCGGTTTCTTTGAATTCCTCCAATTCCTCTTGGACCTTATCCCAAACTTGCTCTTTATTTTCCCATTCGAAACCGACTTTCGCGGTTTTTTCTTGCATGCGGTAAGCCTTAACCATAGCGGGCAATGAAACGGGAACCCCGGAGAGCACGGATTTTTTACCCGACTTCAACTTTAGTTTTTCCCAGTTTTGAAGGACTTCCTCTTCGGTTTCCGCTTTCTCGTTACCGTATATATGCGGGTGACGGACGATTAATTTATCACAAACCGCGTCCAGGGCGTCAGCCATATCAAAAGCTCCCTTTTCACTGCCTATTTTGGCATAAAAGACCATGTGCAGCATCAGGTCCCCTATTTCCTCCTTGATATCATCCAAGTTGTTTTCAAGAATGGCATCCGCGAGTTCGTAAACTTCCTCGATGGAAAGCATCCGTAAAGATTCTAAGGTTTGTTTTTTATCCCAAGGACATTTTTCCCTTAAATCATCCATGATTTCCAAAAGACGAACAAATTGCTCGGCTGCAGCTGCGTGTTTGCTATTTTTCATGAAAAAGAATTCCCTAGTTCGTAATTTTGTCCAAAGTTAACCAAGGTACCCCACAAATGCCGGTAAAATCTTTTGAAAGAGCAGGCAACGAAATGGTACTTAGGGTGTTCTTTGGGTAATAATATTCGAATTATGGAATTCTTGTACATTCTTGGCGTGATCTTCCTCATTTTTGGGGTTTCCTTCCTTCTGATTAACATCAGGTATATATTTACCGGTAATGAATTCAGGGGAACATGCGCCCAAAATAACCCGATGCTCAAGAAGCAAATAGGGGAGTGTGGCCTTTGCGGCAAAAAGGAAGGGGAAGAGTGTCAAATGCCTACTCCGGAGAAATCGTAATCCGAGTCCGATTTTTTCTTTTTTGGTAAAATTAACTTTTCGCATCGCAACACAGCGAGAGCATTACCGTAGAATCATGTATTAAGGGACGGAAACCTGTAATTGCCCTCCTGCAGGAATCCTTGGGAATACATACGTGATGCATCGAATCCAATTCAAATTGGGCTTTATTTTATTGATTCTAGCCGGTTTCATTCTTGTGAAACCCTCCTCTGCCTTTAGCCAAACCGAAATTCCCCGCCACGTAAAGAATAAACTCAAAAGGGATGCTGCTAGGTTATCCATCAGAATGGATGCGGGTTCCGACGATCCTTCCATGATGGATATCGGGATTTCCGTCCGCCAGTCGGAGATGATTTATGGCATTCTCAAATCCATTTACCTCAGTGATTCCCCTGAGGCCAAAAGGGTGAACGACTGTAGAATCGGGGTTGCGGCAAATATTCCTATTGAACGTTTTGAATTGGTTTACGATAAGGATACGGATTGGGCCGCTTCCCTAAATGATGGCATTTTTGAGGTAGAATCGGGAGAAGTTGCCGATCTTATTGATGACTACGACTTGGTTATTACCGAAAATTACAATTGGGACGGGGAGCACGGGGTTATCATTTTGGAATCCCCGAAACTATACAATATCGCCGCCCTAGCGCAAAAGTTCCTTGGTTTACCGGGCGTCCATGAGGTAAACTACGGTGACGACAAGAAAGCCAAGGATGAGGATATCATTTTTTCCCGTGTGGAAGGAGGTTGGGAAATTACCTTCGAGAAACAGTGGGATCAAATCATAAAAACCCCTAAGGCGCATACTTGGGTCTTCCGGTTTATGGAAGGCGATTCCACGGTTAATTTCATACAGGAAACCGGTGATGATCTCCCCGATTGGATGGGGTGCCAACTTATTACCTCTCTCGGTACGGATTAGGACATTCTTCCTACAGTCCATTTTTGCCATGAAAAGTAAAAAATGGATGTTTATGCGTAGGAACACCTTTTTATAGCGGAACCCCTACTTTTCCACCTTCCTTGGCATACTTTTAGCCTTGTTAATTATCGTTAAGAGAGCTTGTTTTTTCAAGGTTTTACAACCCATTTTTTTCTATATTTTGTTACGGATTTCTTGGTTAAGTGCCTTGGGTAAATGTATAAATGGCGGTTTATTAGTGGTTTATTGTCATCGTGTTTTTATTAATTGCCGCTAATTGAATGTCACGAAATATAGAATTGGGGAAATAAAGCTCCCGGGATTTACGGACAAATTACTCGTAAATACTATTGAAAACCTAAACGAAACCATTCATGGTTAGATTAAAAGGACATATCTTTTTTAAGAGCTTGATGCTGGTCGCGATTTTTCTCGGGGCTTCCGCATTCAAGACGGGAAAGGATGTATCCTTTTATGATTCCAATAAAGGGAAGTTCGTAAGTTTCCGCGACGTTTCAGACAATGTTAAACGACTGTACGAGAAAGATGCGACACGTCTAGCACTAAGGCATATTTCAAAAAACGGTGCGTACGCTTCCCTTAGTCCCAAAATCCCTGCGGAAGTAAAAGATGAGCTTTTTGGTTCATTGCTTGCGGTCCATACTTCCGGCTCCTTGGAAGCCACCGAGGTAACCCAAGGGCATAAGTTGCATACTTTCCCTAATCCGCCGGTAGATAAATTGCAGGTGGTTTATTCGGTATCCGCATCTTGGGCAAAACCTTTAAGGCTGAAGGATACGACAACGGACAGTGATATTATCAATTCCCTTTGTCAAGAATATGGATTGGAAATCCAAGATCCGAATACATGGGATGATGATAGCGGGATGTTTGTTCTAAAATCCGGTAAGGCACTCAATATGTCCTCAATCATGAAGGAATTAGAGCGTGTACCGGGAATAGAAAGGGTAGACCCTTTAATCCCGAATATGGACGGGAATGACATTGAAGCCACGAAAACCGGTAACGGTTGGAGATTGGATTATATCGTGAAATTCGGGAACTGCTTGAAAGGTGAATGTGCCAAGAAGCACGTATGGTCTTTCGAAATCAGCAACATCTCTTCCCTAGGGGCAAACGTAAGATTCCTAGAGGAATCCGGTGACGAATTACCGGGATGGATGCAATGGAAACCTAAGACCAAGAAGGATTAGAAAAAAAATGAAAAAAAATCCCGATTACGGGAAACCTTCGAAAAAACGACTCGTAAAATCATATATATAACGTCACAAAACCGAAAAAGATATTAAGGGTGAGTGTTTGTTCATAGTTTTTGTTTTTTGTTTTTGTCCCCGCTAGAGTCCTTTAGCGGGGTTTTTTTATTCCTTGATTTTTCTCGAACCATACTTCGGATCGGCTTGTTTCCTACCTTTGCCAAGATAAATTCCAATTGATGTTATACGATGTAAAATTATCCCGATTGAGGGAGGATTACCGGAAAGGAAGTTTGATGGAATCCGATTTCGGGGATAGTCCTTTTCCCGCATTTAAAGAGTGGATGGATAATGCCCTTGCCGCAAAACTTCCTGAGCCCAATGCCATGACCTTGGCTACCGTGGACTCTTCAGGTATGCCTTCGGCAAGGATTGTTCTTTTAAAAGGTTTTGACGAGCGGGGATTCGTTTTTTATACGAACTATTCCGGTGATAAGGCAAGTGACTTGGCAAGGAACAGGAATGCCGCCCTGGTTTTTTCATGGTTGGAATTACAGCGTCAAGTCCGTGTGCAAGGAAAGGCGGAAAAGATTTCCTTTGAAGAGTCCAAGGCTTATTTTGATAGTCGTCCGGAAGGAAGCAGGATTGGTGCTTGGGTATCGCCCCAAAGCCGGGTCATTCAAGGCAGGGAACCCCTTGACGAAATGGCGGCTTCTTGTTCCGGATATTTTAAGGGCAAGGATGAAATTCCCTTGCCGCCCTTTTGGGGTGGTTATCGGGTAGTGCCATCGGTAGTGGAATTTTGGCAAGGACGAACCAGCAGGCTACATGATAGAATCCGTTTTTGCTTGGAATCGGGGTCTTGGATCAAGGAACGTTTAGCCCCGTAGGAAAGGTTGTATTGATAAATCCGCTTGGAGGTTTGTTCGTCCTTGTAAAAAATCGGATTTTCGTGCCCTCATTTATTTAGGTATTAAAACATCATCATGAAACCCTCTTTGCCAAAAGGCGTCCGGGATTTTGGACCGGACCAGGTAGATAAAAGAAATTACATTTTTAATGTAATCAGGAGCGTATTCATCAAGTACGGCTATCGTCCGATAGAAACGCCCGTGATGGAAAACTTGTCTACCCTTACCGGGAAGTACGGTGAGGAGGGAGATAGACTATTGTTCAAGGTTTTGAATAATGGTGATTTCCTGGGTAAAGTAAAAGATGAGGAACTTACGGCAAGGGATGGGAAAGTGATTTTACCTAAAATTTCCAAGCGTGGCTTGCGCTATGATCTTACCGTGCCTTTCGCCCGATTTGTTGTGCAACACCGCAATGATTTGACTTTTCCTTTTAAGCGTTACCAAATTCAACCCGTGTGGCGCGGGGATCGTCCTCAAAAGGGCAGGTATCAAGAGTTTTACCAATGCGATGTTGATGTAGTTGGTTCACCTTCCTTGATGTACGAGGCGGAATTGGTTCAAATTTATGATGAGGTTTTCGCTAATCTTGGGATTCCCGTTACCGTGAAGGTAAGTAACCGGAAAATACTGGCGGGAATGGCTGAAGCGGCGGGAATTGCGGATCGCTTCATGGATATGACCATAGCCATCGATAAATTGGATAAGGTCGGTGAAGACGGTGTACGGAATGAAATGAAAGGAAAGGGCATTCCTGCGGATTCCATTGATAAGGTAATAGGGATGCTTTCCATTACCACCTTGGATGAGTTGGAGGTTCTCTTCAAGGATTCCGAAACGGGCTTGAAAGGAATCGAGGAATTGAGGACCTTCCACAAATATTTTGATACCAAGGAGCCCACGAATGAGGTAAAATTCGATATCACCTTGGCGCGTGGGTTGAACTATTACACCGGGTGCATCTTCGAGGTAGCTGCCGAGGGGGTGAAAATGGGTAGCATCGGCGGTGGCGGTAGGTATGATGACCTTACGTCCGTTTTCGGGTTGAAAGATGTTTCCGGCGTAGGGGTTTCTTTCGGGGCGGAGCGTATATATGACGTAATGGAGGAGTTGGGTTTATTCCCGGAGTCCTTCAAGTCCGGATTGCGGGTGTTGTTGGTAGGCCTAGACGATGAAACGCACAGGTATGCCTTCGAGTGCTTGAACCGCCTAAGGGCAGCAGGGATTAATTCGGATTTATATCCTGTACCTGCAAAAATGGCGAAGCAAATGAAGTATGCCAATGCCATCCGTGTACCTTATGTTATTATCATCGGGGGAAATGAAATGGAAACCGGTTTGCTAGGCATGAAGGATATGATTGCGGGGGAGCAAGAAAAATTGAGCCTAGAGGAAATCATCCAAAAGTTATCCTAGGACGTTTGAGGACAAAAAAAAGCCACCGCTTTAAGGGCGGTGGCAAAATCAGCAAATCAGAACTAATAACCACAAATTCTTATATGTCTTTCAGTTTCAATGGGGAAACAAAGCTTTTACGCCTTTCGTTTGAAATATAAGGGTAATCTGTATTTAGAATCAATTTTTTGACCATTTTTTTTCGCCGGAAGCCAATTTGGCATATCAGAGAGGGCATTTATGATAGCTTTGTCAGTTTCTTGGTCAATTCCATCCAATATTTTAAGATTTTGAGTTTTACCATTAGCGTTAACATCAAACCCGATTACGATTCTACCCTCAATATCCTTGAAAGATCCCGTCCGCGTCTGTAAAAAAGCCGTTAAAGCCTTGGCGCCGCCCGGGAAATCAGCAGGAACATCAACATTTCCGTTTTCCGTTACTTTTAGCTTCTTATTGTTTTCAATCTTGACGATTTCATCCTTGAAATCATCGTCCGCGGGCTGAATTCTCTTATCGATTTTGATTTTTACGATGTTTGATTTCTCGTCACCTGCGGTAAATTTTACCAAAAACTCACCGGGCGTACTATAAATGTGTTTGGTATAGTTTGACAAGGCCATGGATTGGCCATCACCGAAATCCAATTCACACTTTTGCTTATTTGAATTCCCCGTTACCACGAATTCAATTGGCTGCCCTACAACGAAATCCCCTTGAATTTTTAAACCCGGCAGGGGAAGCGCCGATTTTTCGGTTTCCTTTTCCTCTATTTCAGGGAGGTCCAACTCAACCGTGGTTTCCTCCGGTTGTATATCGGTTTTTTCAGTAGGAACTACTGCTGGGGATTCTTCTTTTACCTCTTTCATCTTGGCAATGGAACGCGTCAGAAAGTTCTCCTCCGGTAATTGAAAATATCCCCAGCAACAGGCTGCAACCACTAGAGCCAAAAGAAGACCGCTAAGGGTGCGGAGTTTTTTCCGACTCTTCTCCTTCTCTTGCTTCTCGATTTGATCGATGTAGCTTTCCAGTCTATTTTTGACTTGGCTCACGGGTGTGCGTTAAATTGTTTTAGTTCCCTTCATTCAAAAATAACAAAAAAGACCCTAAAATTACCGTTACCTCAAAAAAGTATACCGCTCCTTGGTGTTAATTTCTGGTTTCTTATAAGTTCAAGTACTGTTTTGACTTTTAATTCCTTAATAGATAATTGCCTTTGGCAAGGAAGATGCTGAACAAGAGGGTGTATTCTTTGGGCATGTGTTAAGACTGATTATCTTTCCGTAGAAATAAAAAGGGAATGAAACCGGCAATCGTAATTGCTGCATACAATAGGGTAGGGCCACTTTTGGATCTTTTGGATAATCTCAACTCAGCGGATTATCCAAAGGACGATATTCCTCTTATCATTTCCGTTGATTTTAGCGACTCACGGGAAGTCGCGAACGCGGTTTCGGATTTCAAATGGGTACACGGGGAGAAAAGGGTTATCATTCATCCCGCAAATTTGGGCTTAAAACGCCATATCCGTTTTTGTGGTGCCCTAACCAAGGATTACGGAAGCATTATCCTATTGGAGGATGACCTACTTATTTCCCCGGTTTTTTACCGTTATGCCCTTGATGTTCTGGGGCACTATAAAAATGAAGCCTTGATATCCGGTTTTGCCTTATATTCCTATAGGATTGCGGAGTCCGCATTGGGTAGATTCTCGGATGCGAATCCACGGTCGTTTTGGCACCTGATGCAAGTTCCATGTTCTTGGGGGCAAATATGGACCCAAAGTCAATGGGAATCATATGAAGCGTTCTTGGAGTCAGGTGATGGGGCAAGTGTCCGGTTGCCGGAATACGTCAATTTTTGGTCCGACCACTCTTGGAAAAAATCCTTTATGGCGTACCTAATAAAGTCAGGGACTTATTTTTTATATCCGAAACGTGCTTATTCCTCTAACCCCGGTATTGTAGGAACCAATTATAAAAAGAGCCGTGCCATTTATAATGTGGATTTAGAGAAAAAGCATTACCAAAACAAGTCTTCCGATGTTTCCTTGATGTGGAAATATGATTCCCATTTTGAACCCGAGTGGGAATGTTTACCGAAACAGTTAAAGGAATTGAATAGGGGGGCGCCCTACGACTTGGATATCCAAGGCGGCAAACTTCCTGAGGAATTCCGCTACGAAAAGGTTCTTTCCGCCAATAAAATGGGTGGAGAATTACGCGTTCTTGATAAAAAGGATTTTGAGTCCTTGGAAAATATTTGGAATAAGGTAGAAGGGAAGCGTCTTTTTCTAGGGCTATCCGCCAAAAAACGTTTAGATGTGTTTAGTAAATGGAACCTCCGAAATAGGCGATACTTTTACACGACCACAAAATTGAAAAATAAATTAAAGAGTCTATTTGGCATTCGGTAATCAAAAGAATGACTCCGATTCGGGCAGGAAATAAACAAACTTGCCTACTTGTTCGTTGATATCGCGAAACCCGTAAATATGAGAATCTCCGTTTTCAGAAAAGCCCATTTCAATGCCGCCCATAGGTTGCACAATCCTGCTTGGTCCGATGAAAGGAACGCGGAGGTATTTGGCTTATGTAATAATCAGTATTATCACGGGCACAATTATGAAATGGAGGTCCGGGTTACCGGGGAGGTGAACCCTGATACAGGTTACCTCATTGATCTTAAAATCTTGAAAGACGTTATCAAGACGGAAATTGAGGAGCGTTTTGATCATAAGAACTTAAACGAGGAAACCGAGGAGTTTAAGAACTTGAATCCAACGGCGGAAAATATATGCTACGTCATATGGAAATTGATTTCCGATGCCCTTGATGATAAATATGATGTAGGGGTGAAGCTATATGAAACCCCTAGGAATTTCGTTGAATATCCAAGCCCGTACTAACTAGGTGTTTTCTTGGAGAAGTAAAATCCCTTACGTGTTCAATCACCATAAAAAAATCCCTTCGGTACCATTACCGAAGGGATTTTTTTATCAGGTATAAAGACTGCTCTTATCGCTTAGAAATTCTTCTTGTGGTAAGAACGTTATTGTTATCATCAAGCATGCGTACCAAGTACATTCCTTTGGAAAGGTTGGAAATGTTCAAGGTTTCCCCTTCGGATATACCGTTTTCCACCAATACCTTTCTACCGATAAGGTTGTAAATCTCAACATTAGCGATACCGGAAACATTGGTCAATTTAATGAAATCCGAAGCCGGGTTCGGGAAGATATTTACGGAAACATCCTCAACACCTTTAATGGACGTAGTGATTCCTTGACCGAAAAAGGTAACGTCACCTCCGTTAGCGGAATTACCCAACTCATTCAAGCGCAAAGTGACCTCAGCCGTTCCGGGCATAGCACCACTTTCAGCGTCAGCACGAAGCTGTAACTTAATCCAACGGGATTCACCCGCAGGGATTACCCAATTTTCATCAGCCGGGGATTCGGTAATGTTGGGAGGATAGCACTGTCCACCATCAATACATACGAATTGCAACCAACCTGAAGGAAGATCGGATGCTACGACAGCCCACTCAACCGTAATGTCGGAAGAGGAATTGTTATCGTAATAAATGGAAGAGGTATAATCCCCTCCGTCCATTGTAACCAAAAAGGTCTTACTTGTTTCCTGTGGCACAATGGTTTGTGCGGAAACGCCAATGGCGAAAGTGAGGAGAAAAAGAATGGTTGGTAAAAAGTGCTTCATATTTGCCCTGATTTGTATGCGTTAAGGCAATAAGGGAACCTCCCTTATCGTTACTCACAATTATATTGAAAATAACCGGGTTTTGCAACGGAATCCCGGGATTTTATGCAATCCTTAAGTAGCTTTCCCGACACCTCATGAAAAAAGCGGTAACTCCTTGCTTGGAGCTACCGCTTTTTCGAATGTATGAAAGGGAAAATTATCTTCCGATCATCAATTTCTTGGTAATGATTTTACCGTCAACGGAAACGTGTACGTGGTACATTCCCGCAGCAAAACCAGCAACCTCAACCGGGAACGCGGAAGCACCGTTCAAGGAGCCTACGTTACGGCTATAAACCGCTTGTCCAAGGTTGTTGAAGATTTGGAAGGAAACATCGCTTGCATCCTCTACCTCGATTTGAACGAAAGCCATATCGGTAGTAGGGTTAGGGAATACCTTAACGGAATTCTCAGGAAGCAATTCAACGTTTGCTACGGACTCGGGCATGCTAGCTTGAACACCGTTCAAGATTTGACCGAAGGAACCGTTCTCGTTATCTTGAAGCAAACCAATCATGTGCATGTTGGTCGGGTCCCAAGCACCGTTCATAACCGCGGTAAAGGTGTAGGTGTAAGTACTACCTGCTGTCATGGTAGCAGGAAGGCTACCTGCCTCACCGGTGAATCCACCAAGTAGGGCACGTGCTACGTGATCGTATTCCATTTCAGCGGCAGGAACAGGATCCGTTTGCGCTTGCCAATCATGACCCGCACCTGTCAATGCGATATTATTGGTTTGGAAGCTGTAGTAGTTGGCTTGTGCCCAGCTACCGGAAGTACCGGTTACGTCGTCCTCTACAAGAATCATGTTTAAGCGGTAATCACCGGTAAGGTCAACCACGAATTCAACTTGTACATCAGCCGTAAGGGTAAGTGTACCCGGGTCGTAAGTCGCGTTTACGATGCTGATTTCAGCCGGAGCAACCTCGTTTACCAAAGCATTGTGTGCTACCTCGAAATCGGAAGGATCCGTGTCGGGCCATTCCGGGTTACGGTCAGCCGTACCGGATGGATAACCGGAGATAAGTCCACCGTAAGGAGTATCATAAGCGGAAACGGTCATTGGGTCACTATTGTGAACCGCGATTCCGATGAATGTTTCAGGATAAGTGTTTTGCATGTACTCCATGAATACGTGACCACGTGGACACCATCCACACCAAGTACCTGTACCTTCCTCCATAACTACTCGCTTGTTAGGAATAAAAGGAACGCCGCTAATGGTAACGGAAGCGGAGTTGTCTGACATGTCAGGATCCATACCACCGTTTACGTTGGTAACATCTACCGTAATGGTAGTTGCGCCTGCAGGTACGGCAAACTGCGTACCGTGCGTGAAGTTATAAGTAGCAAGAGGAGCAATGTTCAAACCGGTAAGGTTATCCGTGTAGCTGTTTGTTCCGTCACCCCAGGTAATGTCCATGGAGGTAATGGCATTTGCACCAAGGTTGGTAATGGTACCCGCGATATCCACGTTAGCACCGGTTTCTTGGTAGTTTGCCGTGGAAATGGAAGTAAGCTCAGCGTTATCCGGTTGTGGAACGTACAATGAGAAATTGTCCATTGCCATACCGAAAGTCCAACCGCCACCGTCATTGTACTTAACGGCGAACCATACACTTGCTTGACCGGCGTATGCACCAAGGTCAACGGTGTAGGAAGTCCAATCATTGGTCTCTGTACCGGTTAGGGTTTCAACTACGGTCCAAGTAGAACCGCCATCAGTGGACGCTTCAACGGTAGCAACTTCCGTTGCGCCTGCATAAGTATACCCACCGTATACCGCGTCGAAAGACATGATTGCGCCTGCCGCCATACTCAAGTCTACCATAGGGGTAATGATGTAATCCGCGCTTTTATCACAGTTACAACCATCATCATTGGTAGCAAGGATTTGTGAACCGTTATCACCGATGGTCCAATATTGGGAACTTAAGCTACCGGCAGTACCGCCGAGCCAGCCACCATCAGTGGAAAGGGTTTGTTGTGTCCAACCGGCAGGAACGCCATTCGTGAAGTCCTCTGAGATGAGGACTTGCGCATTCATAGTGAACGCAGCAAAAAATAAGGTCAAAAGAGAATACAAGTACTTCATGGAAATAAGATTAGAGAATGTTGATTCTAAATTAAATTGCCTAATCAAAGCTAGTAAAAAATGTTTGTTTCCCATCAATGCCCCAAAATTTGATGGAATTAAAGTGTCGGCTAGGGGATAGATCATATCCCTTCCCTAGCCGGTGGCAGAATTTTAAATGTAAAAAGTTCGGGTTACGACGTCTATTGCCTTTATGCCGTAACGAGATTTTCTTCAGGAACTTCCTCGTCTTCCTCGGAAACTCCGTCTTTTTCGACCCTTAGGTTTTCAATGATGAATTTCTGGCGCTTCGGCGTGTTTTTACCCATATAATAAGTAAGAACTTGTTCAATATTCGCGTCATCCCCTAAAACTACGGGTTCCAAGCGAATATCTTCCCCGATAAAATCGGCAAACTCATCCGGGGAAATTTCCCCGAGTCCTTTAAAGCGGGTAATTTCCGGTTTACCACGTAATTTATCTACCGCTTGGAGCTTTTCAGCTTCGGAATAGCAATAAAATGTCTGGCTTTTATCCCTTACACGGAAAAGTGGGGTTTCTAGGATATAAAGGTGTCCGTTCCTGACAAGGTCAGGGAAAAACTGAAGGAAAAAAGTAAGCAAAAGCAGGCGGATGTGCATACCGTCCACGTCAGCGTCCGTAGCAACTACCACGTTATTAAACCTTAAATCCTCAATGCTATCTTCAATATTCAAGGCATGTTGAAGCAAGTGGAATTCCTCGTTTTGATAAACGATTTTCTTGGTAAGCCCGAAGCAATTCAAAGGTTTTCCCCTCAAGGAAAAAACAGCTTGTGTTTGGACATCCCTTGCTTTTGTAATGGAACCGGAAGCGGAGTCTCCCTCCGTAATAAAGATAGTGGTCCTTAGCTTGATGTCTTGGTCGCCACGTTTATCGTTAAAATGGACTCTGCAATCCCTAAGTTTTTTATTGTGGACTTTGGATTTTTTTGCCCTTTCATTGGCGATTTTCTTGATGCCCGCAATTTCTTTTCTCTCCCTTTCCGATTGGGTAATCCTTTTCTGGAGCGCCTGCGCGGAATCAGGATTTTTGTGCAGGTAATTATCCAATTCCCGCTTCACGAAATCACCCACGAATTTCCTTACGCTTGGGCCTTTAGGCCCCACGTTCAAGGAACCTAACTTGGTTTTGGTTTGGGATTCGAAAACCGGTTCCTCCACACGGACACTTATGGCACCCACGATGGAAGCACGGATATCCCTTGCGTCATAGCTTTTATTGAAAAATTCCCTGACTGTAGTAACTACGGCTTCGCGGAATGCCTGCAGGTGCGTACCTCCTTGCGTCGTATTTTGACCGTTTACGAAGGAATAATATTGCTCACCGTATTGTTGCCCGTGGCTCATCGCGATTTCGATATCATCGCCCTTCAGGTGGATAATAGGGTAGCGTAGGGTTTCAACGTCCGTTTTCTTATTCAGCAGGTCAAACAACCCCCTGCGGGAAACGATGGTTTTTCCGTTAAGTTGGATTTTTAATCCTGCATTCAAGTAAGCGTAATCCCACAGCTTATTCTCCACGAAATCCATCACGAAACGATAGTTCTTGAAGATACTATTGTCCGGATTGAAGATGATTCGTGTTCCGTTCTTTTCAGTGGATTTTGCTACCCGGTGTTCCTTGACCAAGTTCCCTTGCTCAAATTCCGCCACCTTGGTTTTACCTTCCCTTACCGCTTGTACCTTGAAGTAAGTGGATAAGGCATTTACCGCCTTGGTACCCACACCGTTAAGACCCACGGATTTTTTAAATGCCTTGGAGTCGTACTTACCTCCGGTGTTGATTTTGGAAACACAATCCACCACTTTTCCTAGGGGAATGCCCCGACCGTAATCCCGGATTTCAACCTGCCCTTCTTGGATGGAAACCTCGATGACATCACCGAATCCCATGACGTATTCGTCAATACAGTTATCAAAAATCTCCTTGACCAAGATATAAATACCATCATCCGGCGCTGAGCCATTCCCCAGCTTACCGATGTACATCCCCGGTCTTAATCGAATGTGCTCCTTCCAATCCAGTGAGCGGATGTTGTCCTCCGTATACTTTGCCATATCCCTCCTAAAACTTTGTGTGGTTTACGCTTGGCGCAAAAATAAAAATATGTTGAAATAAGTTTTTGTTTGAAAAATAAAGATAGTAAAATTTTTTGTGTTTTAAAAGTTGTTTCCCCTTTGCATGTTAGGTCGATAGTGCAACCATCGACCATCTCTTGTAAAAAAATCTTCTTTCAAGCACTCACATTTTTTCCTTTTTGACTCTGTAGGGATGTAAGGGCGGGAAACCGCAATTGAATAAACTGAAAATTCATCCCCATGAAATTTAGATTAAAATATCTTATTCCGACGTTGATTCTAGCGTCTTTTTTTAGCCTAATTATTAGTCAAAGCGATACAGGATCGATTCCGGAGACAGGAACAGGAAAGGTATCTGATGGAGACTTTTTTAATAACCAAGTCCCACCCTCACCTGAGGCGGCTCAACTTGAAAAGTTTTTAGACATCCCCGTAGGACATTATACGGGAACACCACAAATTAATTTACCCATACATGTTTTGAAAGGGCGTACGCTTTCCGTCCCTGTTAATTTGAATTACCATGCTTCGGGTACTAGAGCCAATGAAATTGCCACATGGGTTGGCTCGGGTTGGTCTTTGGGTGCTTCCGCCACCGTTAGTAGAACCGTACGAGGTTTGCCGGATGATCACCCAAGGGGAATGCTAAACTCGGGTGTGAATATGTGGACGTCAAACAATGGCGTTGCCGTTCCTGATTGTAATGAAAATTCCGAAGGATCAGGTTCGGGACCTTATGCCAATTCTTTTGATGAATTAACGGCATATGCTCAGGGTTGCGAGGATACTCAACCCGATTTATTCTCTGTGACC
>JAHDDF010000494.1 GCA_020629475.1 Saprospiraceae bacterium | reverse complement strand
GTCATTAAAAGGATAAAACCCTTCACAATTAATCCCCGATTTTTATCACCTTCCGGACCCGGGATTTATTTCCTGTTGATAATCTTAGGAAATAAACACCTGCGGGAAGTCCTTCCAAGGTAAGCGCCCCCGTTACCCTTCCTTCTGAATCATATTGAACCGTAGATGGCATGGTCACCTGCTTGCCCCCTTGATTTATGATTTCAATGGAATATTCAGCCCCGGCGATGGCATTAAAGGAAATTTTGAAATCGGAAATGACCGGATTCGGATGGACCACCAAACCTGCATCCAAATCGCTTGCCGTCATTCTAACGGATTTGATCTGGGAATAGGAATACGTCCCGTCTCGGTCAATCATTTTTAACCGGTAATATTGATAGCCATCCCTAAGATTCAAGTCCTTGAAATCATAGGTTTGGGTATTGTCAAAAATATTAAGCGCCTCTACCCTACCGATTTCCTCAAAGCGACGTGCGTCATAAGAACGTTCCACGGAAAAATGAGAAACGTTTTCCTCGGAGGTAGTCATCCATTTCAAATCGGCAGACCTATCGTGATCATTGTATTTCGCCGTAAAGCCTAATAAGTCCAAGGGAAGAACCGCTCCTTGGTTGGAGTTAAAAAAGGTGGTATCCGTGGTTCCTTTATGACAACGCCCGATTTGCGGGAAAGAATCCGTAACCACGTAGAAATAATCAAAGGTCTGGGGGCCTGAAGGTGTGGTTAAAGAAACGCTTCTTTCAATACCGTTACATTCATCCAAATCACCGGAATCGGTGAATTCATAATCGTTGGTGTATTTACCGTTGTAGGGACCGCATGGAGCATATATTCCATCACCGGGTCTTTCCCCTGTTTTCAAGGTGTAGCCGGGTTGTAAAAGCGCTAACCCACCGGTTCCGTCAGGGGCGAAGCGGTAAAGGATGGGATAACCATCCCCTGCCCAGCCGATTTGAATGGGACCCGCAGGCGGGGTATTCGTAGTTGAAATTCCGGGTTGGATTTGTTCCACGTATTCGTAGGGATTTCCATGATAGTGGTATCCTTGTCCACCCGTATGCGCGGAAGCACAATCCAAGCGAACCCAATTAGGTCCAACGCCTATGTTATTCGTAGGTTCAAAAATCCAATCCCAAACGAATTCACCCGTTTCTTGATTTTCGAAGATAAAAGGTTGTGCCGGTGCGGGTGCCATTAGAACCCCGTTCAAGGCTACACCATAGTAAATTTGAGGTCTATTGCCTGCCGAGGTAATGGGTGTGCATTTTCCGGCAAGGCTTGGTGTAGCATCTAGTTTAAAATTGTAATACAAAGGGGAAGGCTCATTCGCCGGCCCGAAACAGTAATCGTGGTCCGGGAAATTATTGGTGGAGATTTCGCGGACGTCCCCAATAATCGTTTCATTGTAAATACTTGGCTCCACCGGTGTTACGCAGCAATTGGTATTATCCCGATTGGTAAAGTATGTTTCAGGGCAGGTAACCGCGCAATCATCTATGGTCGTTTCCAAGCCGTTTTGGATAAGATCCTGGCAAGACCAACCATACCGCATAACGTATCCTTCCTCCAACATCGCATCAAAAATGACTTGCTGTGCGGGGGAAAGGGAACCGCTGATATCCATTTGTTCGTATTGATCCGTGGACAAATCGTAGAATTCTATTCTTCCGTCATGGAAGTGAATGAGTTTGTATTGATCGTCACGGATGGTCCAACCATCTCCTTCTCCACTTCCTTGGGTTTCGGTAAAATTGTAAGGGCGTTTATCCCCTGTTGTACCGGATAAAAGATGATGGAAACTTAAGCTATTATATTTCCCGCCGGGGAGACTCGCCCCTGCCGCTTCAAGGACGGTGGCATAAATATCTACTACGTTGACCAAGGCGGGTTCCGTATCCCCTGCCCTTGTAACCCCTGCCCCTGAAACGATAAAAGGAATATGTAAGCCTCCTTGGTATAAGGTTCCTTTGGCGTGGGTTCCCGGATGTCCTTGAATCACACCTTTTGAGGTTCCGTTATCACCTACAAAAATGATTAAGGTATTATTTAGGACCGCCGGCGGAATGCTATCCATCAATCGCCCTACCTCAAAATCAAGGGACTCTATCATGGCAAGGAATTGCCTTTGGTTGTTGGGTGGGGTTCCTTGGGTATGCATGGAATCCGGAGGTACGTGAAACGGCGTATGCGGTGCGGCATGAGCCAACCACATCATCCAAGGTTGATTTTGATCATTGATCCAGGAAGCCGCTTCATTGGTAAAATGAGTTGTGGCATATTCAGTCTCCGTGGACTCTACCCCATTCTCCACTCTTGGCCAATTTTCGTAATCCGGAAGATTGGAATAAAAATTCCCGACATAATGGTCGATTCCTAAATCCGTGATATGACTGTAGGTATATGAATCGCCAATATGCCACTTTCCGATTACGGCGCTTGAATAAGCATCACTCGTAAGGGTAGATAACTCATCGAATACGGAAGAATGATCCGGGGAAAGATTAGCCGGGATATCCATCACACCCGATTTATTCCCGAATTTCCCGGTCATGATTGCAGCACGGGTAGGTGCACATTTTGTGGATGCCCAAGCATTCGTAAAGGAAACTCCACTTGCACGAAGCGCATCTAAATGCGGTGTATTGGGCATTTGCGGATTGGTAGCAAAACCGGGTGTGGCATCGGCACCTAAATCATCGGCGATGATGAGTAAGATGTTAGGCTTGGTTGGGTCTGTTTGTGCTGAAGAACTTGTGGTTGAAAAAATGCTAATGACAAGTAGCAACAAGACACCAAGAACCTGCTTACGGTAGGTCATCCGTAAAGTTTTTTTGTTAGAGAATGTTTAGGGTAGGTGTAGTGATATGGAGGATTTTAGTATGAATGCTAAAATCGTTCCGGTAAATCGAGTGCTAATATATGGAATTTTGGGATGTGTTTTTGTT
>JAHDDF010000037.1:17276-18452 GCA_020629475.1 Saprospiraceae bacterium | reverse complement strand
TATCAAGACCTGCTGCAGTAGCAGCCGTACACTCGTCGGTTGGATCATTCGGATCACCTCCGTTGTTACACTCGGTAATGTTATCTACTCCTCCGTTATCGCAATCCAAGGTAGCTAATACGGCTCCAGGGTTAGCGGCCAGGATATCACAGATATCAAGTCCGGCAGCGGAAACCACATCACACTCATCAGTTGGATCGTTTGGATCTCCACCGTTATTACACTCGGTGATGTTATCCGCACCTCCGTTATCACAATCCAGTGTAGCAATCGGGCTATTAGGATAAACCGCTAAGAATTCACAGATATCAATTCCTAAGGCGGCAAGTTCCTCACAAGTCTCAGGTAATGCCGGGAATACGGTGATTACTACGATTGCCGTATCACAGTACAACTCAGCAGTAGTGGTTTCACAAATCTCGTAAACGAACTGGTCATTACCCGTAAATCCTGGGTTTGGAGTATAAGTGTATGTACCTGTAGGATTAATTACTACAGTACCGTTACTTGGCTCCTCAACAGGAGTCGGGCTAGCCTCGAAGATATCTCCATTCGGGTCGAAGTCGTTACCGAACATCTCACCGATTACAGGAGTATCCTCCTCGGTAATCGCACCGTCCTCGTTCGCAATCGGAGGATCGTTCTCTGTTCCGTTATCATCAGGTAATACATCAATGAATACCGTTGCTACATCACAAAGACCTTCAGGATCGCAAATCTCGTACTGGAAGCTATCCTCACCCGTAAATCCTGGATTCGGGGTGTAGATGAAGTTACCTGAATCATCCAAAGTAACTGTTCCGTTCATAGGATCGGTTACAGGAGTCTCATTTACGGTAATTGGGTCACCATCCGGATCGAAGTCATTCGGAAGAACGTTACCCGGAACAGGCACACCTTCAAGGGTAGTATAGGTATCATCTATCGCTACCGGAGGATCGTTCTCCAAGATATTCGGATCCAACACCTCAATGGTTACCGTAGTGGTATCGCAAAGAGGACCGGGCGTTCCGTCATCACAGATTACGTAATCGAAGCTGTCCTCGCCAACGAAGTCCGTGTTTGGAGTATAGGTATAGGTACCGTTAGGGTTGATGGTTACCGTACCGAAGTTAGGCTGGTCGGTAATCTCCGTTACGGAGAAGTTATCACCGTCAGGATCGGAATCGTTCGGAA